>JBJTKE010000196.1:0-5585 GCA_046096285.1 Chloroflexota bacterium | reverse complement strand
GGAATCAGGCGGGCGCCACCTCGATGAACTCGCCGCCGGAGCGCAGGATGACCCGGTCGCCGAGGGCGAATGCCGCGCCGAGGCCGGGATCGGCGGCGAGGAGGGCGAAGTATTCGTCGCTCAGATAAACGACGCGGCGGGGGGGACCGGACGTGGGGTCGAAGGCGGTGTCGGTCCACACGCCTTCGCGGTTGACGTAGGTCCGGCCTCCGGCAGAACGGACCTTCTGCCTCGCATCGAACGATTGCCCGCCGATGATCACGGTCGCCTGCGGGGCAGGCGCGGCGTCGGCCTGGCCGAGGTCCGCCATCGACTGGGATGCGGCGACGGCGGCTTCACCGGAGGCGGCGGTCGGGATGGCTCGCTGAACGGCCTCGGGGACGCCGCCACCGCGGGCTGCTGGCTGAAGGATGTCGTCTTCGGTGAGCAAGTAGGAGGTGTAGGGGGTGACGATGCCGAAGCGGATGCTGAGGTCCACGATGGCGTCGACGAGTTCGGGGTTGTCGCCATTGAGCCGGATCTGGTTCAGCAGGTAGCCGATGCGGCGGGTCGCCCAGAGGCGGGAGATCCAGCCGTCGCCGCGGTCGCCGGTCAGGGATTGCGCCGGGAAGGCATAGGATCGCGGCTCGCCGTTCACCGTGCCGGAGAGGGTGATGGTGGCCTCGCCGGGTTCGGAGTAGCGGCCGGCGATGATGAGTTGGGAGCCGTTGAAGAGGTCCGGCAGCGGATCTGGCGAGAGATCGGCCACATCGAGGCCGCCCCAGTCGATCGCGAGATCCGAGAGCACGGGCGCGCTGATGCCCGCGTAGAAGGAGGAGACCGCCTCGTCGATCTGCTCGCCGGGAAGGACGTAGGAACTGCGGCCGCGATGGCCGGCGGCCAGGGCGTCGAGGAGCAGGGTGTCGACGTCGTAGCCGACGCCGAAGTTGAACAACCGGACGTTTTCCGGGGCGTCGCGGCCGGCGTTGGCGAGGATGGCGTCGGTACTGGTTTCGCCCTCGGTGGGCAGGCCGTCGGTGAGGAAGATGACCATCGCCGGGCGGTCGGTGCGGGCCAGCGCGAAGGCTTCCAGCAGTGCGCGGTTGATGTCGGTGCCGCCGGTGACGGGCAGGTTCTCCACCCAGGAAATGGCGCCGCTCCGATCCGAGGCAGGCTGCAGGTCACGCTGGTAGAGGCGGACCCCGGTGCTGAACTCCACCACGGCGAAGCGGTCGTCCGGGTTGAGCCGTTCGAGCACGCCGGTGAGGGCCTGCTTCGCCTGGGCGATCTTCTCGCCCTCCATGCTGCCCGAGGTGTCCAGCACGAGGATGACGTCCTTGGCGACGGTTTCGGCGGAGGCGTCGATGCCGGGCGAGGCGATCAGGAGAATGTGGCCTTCCTGCCGGGCCGGGTCAGATTCGCTGATGATGCTTGCGCCGACCGGATCGGGGCTGGCGCTGAAGTAGAGGTCGAAATCCTGGTCGGGGATCACGTTGGACGCCTCCCAGCCGACGTTGGCGTGGGTGTCGTCGATTCGGTCCACAGCGACGGCGTGGCTCGGGGAGTAGATGGCGCGCAAGGGGGTCCCGGAGGCGATCTTCACCGAGATCGACGCGCGGTCGAGCGGCGCGGCGGAGAAGCGTTCCACATCGAGCCCGTAGCGATAGCGGGTGAGGCCGCCCTCGGTTGGCAGCACCTCGCCGTAGACGATTTCGACCCGGCGATCCTCCCCCGGCGGGATGGGGAAGACGCTCGCCTGCAGCAGGCCACGGCCGGCGTACTCGAGGAGCGCCGGGTCGCGCATCCGGCGCACGATGTCCTCGTAGGTCTGGCGGGCCTGGGCGGCATCGAGCAGTTTCGCCTCCACCGGTTTGCCGTCGACCCACATGCGGAACTCCCCGATGGCCGCGCCCTCGGGAACGGGGAACAGGTAGGCGCCCTCGGCGGCCCAGTCGTTCGGATTGTGGAACGTCTGGTCGATGCGCGTTTCCGCGATACCGCCGTCGATGGTCACTTCGACCACATGGTTTTTCACCTCCAGCAGATCGGCCAGCACCACCGGATCGGTGCAGTCCGGGTCGCACCACGGCGGGTCGACGATGATGACGCCATCGGCCCGGGCCGGGGGAGCGGGAACCATCGGCACGATGAGGAAGATCAGCGTGGCGAGCAGGAACAGACGTCGCCATGGCATCGCGGGAAACCTCCGCTTGTCGAACGACTGGCCCGGGGTGACCGGCGGTCATCGGTTGTGACGCACGAACCGGGCCAATCGTTGCGGGGAGGCGGAGAGGCGCGAACAGCGAAACCGGCCAGCCGCAATGGCTGGCCGGCACGCGGGAACCGGGGTTTGGGCCGTGCTACAGGTCCGCGCCGCCGGTGACGTCGACGGCGGCGCCGGTGACGAAGCCCGCGCCGGGGGTGCACAGCCACATGACGACGCGGGCGACATCCTCCGGGGTTTCAAGGCGGCCGAGGGGGGTCTGGGCGATGTACTCGCGGGAGACCTCGTCGCGGGTCATGCCGCGGAGAGAGGCCTCCCAGTCGAGTTCTCGCTCCTGCATGGAGGTGCGGACGTAGCCGGGGCAGACGCAATTGACGCGGATGCCGAACTCCCCGAACTCGCGGGCGCAGGACTTGGTGAAGCCGATGCAGGCCCACTTGGAGGCGGCGTAGTGGGCGAGCAGCGGCACGCCGATCTTGCCGGCCATGGAGGCGGTGTTGACGATGCAGCCGCGGCGGCGGGCGATCATGCCGGGCACGGCGGCCTGGGTGACAAGGAAGACACCCTTGGCGTTGACGTCGAAGTTGAAGTCCCAGTCGCGCTCGGTGAGGTCCACGATGCGGCGCATGGTGGAGACGCCCGCGTTGTTGCAGAGGATGTCGAGCGGGCCGAGCGCGGCCTCGGCGGCGGCGATGGCGTCCTTCGAGGACTGGGCGCGGGTGACGTCGAGCTGGAAGGCGGCCGCGCCGGGCAGACGACCGGCGACCCGCTCGGCGAGGGCCAGGTCGAGGTCGGTGACGGCGACCCGGGCGCCCGCGCCCGCCAGCGCCGTCGCGATGGCCTCGCCGATGCCGCTGCCCGCGCCGGTGACCAGCGCGATCTGTCCCGAGAGTTCTCCGCTGCCGCTCATGTCCGCCTCCCTGACCCGCCGAAGCCCGATGCCTGAGCGGGGATCATAGCCGGGGAGGCGGGGGCGCGGAGCGCACGCAGATTGACAGGGCCGGGAGCGGGACATAGCCTACGGCCACAGGGAGGTCGGGCCGCTGCAATCGTTGTCAGGCGGCAAACCGGCGAGAGGTGCGCGATGGCGAGCGCGGTCCCGGCGGCGGCCGGCAGCAGCGGCCGGCGGCGACGGTTCGACTGGAGCATGGCGGCGAGCCACGCGATCCTGATCGCCGCTTGCCTGGCGATCCTGCTGCCGGTGCTGTGGACGATGCGGACCTCGCTGGCGGACCGCTCGCTGGCCTACCAGCCGGCGAAGGTGCTGTTCCGGCCATCGCTGGAGAACTACGCGAAGGTCTTCGTCGACGAGCCGTTCCTGAAGTTCTTCTGGAACTCGCTGTGGATCTCGGCGGCATCGGCGGCGGCCAGCCTGGCCATCGGGGCGATGGCGGCCTACGCCATCGCGCGGTTCCGCACCGGCGGCGCGCCGTTGAGCTTCTCGGTGCTGGGCACGCAGATGTTGCCGCCGGTGGCGCTGGTGATCCCGTTCTACCTGCTGGCGCAGCGGTTCGGGCTGCTGGACCGCGGCTGGGCGCTGGCGATGGTCTACCTGTCGTTCAACCTGCCGTTCGTGGTGTGGATCCTGATCGGGTTCTTCCAGGGCATCCCGCGGGAACTGGAGGAGGCCGCGCTGGTGGACGGCTCCGGGCGGTGGATGGCGTTCCGTCAGATCGTACTGCCGTTGTCGCTGCCGGGTTTGCTGGCGGCGGGGGTCTTCGCGTTCGTGCTGAGCTGGAACGAATTCCTGTTCGCGCTGGTGCTGACCGGGCGCGACTCCAAAACGCTGCCGGTGGCGCTGGCCGGGCTGATGAGCTCGCAGGGGAACAACATCGGGGCCATCTGCGCGGCGACCGTGGCGATGATGACGCCGATCGTGGCGCTGACGTGGGTGATCCAGCGATACCTCGTCCGGGGGTTGACCTTCGGCGCGGTGAAGTAGGTCGTGATTGGGCGGGCGCGGCAAACTGCCGTGCCGGCAGCCGCAGCCGGAACGCCGGCGAAAGGAGCAGGACTGTGACCAGTGGAGTGAACGGTATGATGGCGCGGGCGATGGCCCGCCGCAGGTTGCTGCAGGCGTCGGCCGCCGGGATCGCGCTAGGCCTGGGGATGCGCGGAGCCGGGGCGTTCGCGCAGGAGGTCGAGCTTTCGCGGGACTACGAGGGCGCCACGCTCAACCTGCTGATGGAGGACCTGCGGGAGACGACGGCCATCGAGGAGATGCTGCCGGAGTTTCTCGAGAAGACCGGCATCACCGTCAACTTCGAGAAGGTCGCCTACGGCGTGATGCGGGAGAAACTGGTGCCGCAGCTGGCGGCGGGGCCGGGCAACGGCTCCTACGACGTGCTGGAGGTCGACTTCTACTGGGTGAACGAGTTCGCCCGCTCGGGCTGGGTCGAGGATCTGGGCGAGCGGATCGCTGGCTCGGGCGGCGCGGTGGCGCTTGACCGCTACATTCCGGCGATGCTGGACATCGTCGGCACGGTGGACGGCAAGACCTTCTACCTGCCGATGTACCCGTATCCGATGGGGATGATCTACCGGACCGACCTGGTCGAGGACCCGGCGATCATGGAGGCGTACAAGGCGGCGACCGGCATGGATCTCGCGCTGCCGGCCACGGTCGAGGAGTACGTGGCGATGGCGGCGGCGATTTCATCGCTGGACCAGGGGGTGTACGGCGCGGCGATGCAGGCCCAGCAGGTCGACCCGATCGTGATGGAGTTCTGCAACTTCCTGTACGGCCTCGGCGGCGACTACTACAACGCCGAGATGACCGAACCGGCGATCAACAACGAGGTCGGGGTGAAGGCGGCGACGCTGTACGCCGAGGCGGTCAACAAGGCGGCCCAGCCCGGCGCGGCCGGCGCCGACCTGAACGACACGATGGCCACCTACAGCCAGGGCAAGGCGTTCAGCATGATCTCCTACCTGTTCATGCTCAACGCATTCAACGACGACCCGGCCAGCGCGGTGAAGGGCAAGAACGCCCTGGCGGTGATGCCGGGCGGAACCGGCCTGACCGGGGCCTGGGGCTGGGCGATCCCGGTGAGTTCCCCGAACGCGGACGCGGCCTGGGAATTCCTGAAGTGGGTCGAGTCGCCGGAGATCGCGCTGCGGCGCGCGATGGGCGGCGGCGTGCCGGCGCAGGCGGCCATCTACGAGGACGCGGCGTTCATCGAGAAGTACCCGTGGATGCCGCAGGCGGAAGAACTGGTGCTGACCGGCAAGGGATTGCCCGCGGTAACCAAGCAGGCGCAACTCGTCGAGATCATGGGCCGGCACCTGAGCGACGCCGTCGCCGGCGCGAAGAGTCCGCAGGAGGCGATGGACGCCGCCGCCGCGGAACTCAAGGACCTGCTGTAGGGGCGGGCGGGGCGCG
>JBJTKE010000195.1:0-6726 GCA_046096285.1 Chloroflexota bacterium | reverse complement strand
ATACCCCACACCCGATACCCGATACCCCACACCCGATACCCGATACCCCACACCCGATACCCGAAACCCCACACCCGATACCCGATACCCCACACCCGAAACCCGATACCCGAAACCCGATACCCGATACCCGGCACCCGGCACCCGATACCCGGCACCCGATACCCGATACCCGGCACCCGGCACCCGATACCCGATACCCCACACCCGATACCCCCACGCGGCACGTATCCTGCGGCAGAGGCCGCCGGTTCGCCGGCATCTGCCGCAGGAGGTTCCCGTCATGCCCAACGGCAAGCCCAACATCCTCGTCATCTGGGGCGACGACATCGGCATCGCCAACGTCAGCGCCTACACCCAGGGGCTGATGGGCTACCGCACCCCCAACATCGACCGCATCGCCGCCGAGGGCATGCTCTTCACCGACGCCTACGGGGAGCAGAGCTGCACCGCCGGCCGGTCGGCCTTCATCACCGGGCAGTCCGTCTACCGCACCGGCCTCTCGAAGGTGGGCACCCCGGGCGCGCCGGTCGGCCTGCTGTCCGGCACGCCCACCATCGCCGGCCTGCTCAAGCCCTTCGGCTACGCCACCGGCCAGTTCGGCAAGAACCACCTCGGGGACCGCAACGAGCACCTGCCCACCGTCCACGGATTCGACGAGTTCTTCGGCAACCTGTACCACCTGAACGCCGAGGAGGACCCCGAATCGCCGGACTGGCCTCCCTCCAGCCGCTTCCCCACCTTCAACCAGGCCTTCCGCCCGCGAGGCGTCCTCCGCTGCCGCGCCACCGACGTGGACGATCCCACCGAGGACCCGCGCTACGGCCGCGTCGGCAAGCAGACCATCGAGGACTCCGGGCCGCTCACCCGCAAGCGGATGGAGACCATCGACGACGAAATCCTCGCCGCCGCGCAGGAGTACATCGCCCGGCAGGCGAAGGCGGGCACGCCCTTCTTCGCCTGGGTCAACCCCACCCACATGCACGTGCGGACCCACCCGAAACCCGAGAGCATCGGTCAGGCCGGGCCGGGGCAGTCCACCTACCACGACACCATGATCGACCACGACCGCCTGGTCGGCGCGCTGCTGGACCAACTCGACGATCTCGGCATCGCCGGCGACACCATCGTCATCTACTCCACCGACAACGGGCCGCACACCAACACCTGGCCGGACGGCGGCTCCACCCCCTTCCGCAACGAGAAGAACTCCAACTGGGAGGGCGGGTACCGGGTGCCGGAGATGATCCGCTGGCCGGGGCGCATCCCGGCGGGGGTGGTCTCCAACGAGATCGTGCAGCACCACGACTGGCTGCCGACCTTCCTCGCCGCCGCCGGCGACCCCGGCATCGTGGAGAAGCTGAAACAGGGCCTGACCGTCGGCGGCCAGACCTGGAAGGTCCACATCGACGGCGTGAACCTGTTGCCCTACCTCACCGGCGAGGAGGCCGAATCGCCGCGCAAGGGCTTCTTCTACTTCAGCGACGACGGCGACCTGGTGGCGGTGCGGGCCTTCAACTGGAAGGTCGTGTTCATGGAGCAGCGGGCGGAGGGCACGCTGCGGATCTGGGCCGAGCCCTTCACCCCGCTGCGGATGCCGAAGGTGTTCAACCTGCGGCTGGACCCCTACGAACGGGCGGACATCACCTCGAACACCTACTACGACTGGATGCTCGCGCACGAGTACATCATCCAGGGCGCGGTCGCGCTGGCCCAGCAGTTCCTCGACACCTTCACGGAGTTCCCGCCCGTGCAGCGGGCCCCGAGCTTCTCGGTGGACCAGGCCGTCGAGGCGCTCAACCGCGCGCTGGCCGCGAAGTTCGACTAGCCCGGCCCCAACGGCCGCCGGTCAGCGGTCGGCGGTCGGCGGCCTCACCACCCCGCGGGGTCGTCGAAGGCGAAGGGGATCAGGTCGTTGACCAGCGGCAGCCGGAACTTGTCGGGATGCTCGTAGTCGTAGGCGTGGGTCGTGAAGTTCACGAACCACGCCTCGTCCGAGCCGATGTTCTGGAAGCCGTGCCACACCCCCGGCGGGATCGTCACCGACGCCCGGTTCCGCTCGCTGATGCACTCCACCTGCAGGGCGCCGCGGGTCGGGGAGTCCGGCCGGTCGTCGTACAGGCCCATGCGCACCCGGCCGCGCAGCACGTACACGCGGTCGGTCTGCAGTTCATGCATGACCCAGCCCCGCGCCTTGCCGGGCTGCATCGTCACCATGTAGCTGTGGCGGACCGGCAGGCCGACGGTGTCCCGCGCCTCGGTCCACAGTTCGCAGAGTTCGCCGCGGTCGTCTTCCACCGGGACCACGCGGGCGATCTCCACGCCCGCGATGCGCCGGCCGAGGTGCTTCCCGGTTGAATCGACGCGCTGGGCGTCGCGCTTCGGGGCGGTGGTCATGGCGATGTCCTCGTCCTCGTCACGGTCCCGGTCACCTGTGCAGGCGCCGTCGATGGCGGCTGCTGCTGCCCGGTATTGTCGGTCATGGAGCGGGCCCGCGGCCAACTGGGTCGGGCCGTCCTGCCTGTCACCGCCCGCCAGCGGGCAGCGGGAACGGGGCCGAAATGCCGCCGCCCGACAGCACCTGCACCGCCGCCGCGCCCGCGCCCGCCGCCGCCAGCAGCCCCGCCGGAACCATCGCCAGCAGCATGCCCGGCCCGGCGCTGATGGTGTCGAGCGGCACGCCGTCGAGCAGCACGGTGGGCGTGTGGGTGAGACCGTCCACCTCGACGCGGAGCGCCGCGGCGGCGTGCGCGCCCGCCGGCGGGGGCTGGCGCAGGCAGCGGCGGACGACCGGCGGCGGGACGGGAACGGGAACCTCGCCGAGGCCGCGGAAGCGGCGGTTGGCCCGGCGCTTCTCCTGGAAGGCGGCGACCGCCTCCGGGGTGTTGCCCCTGGCGAAGATGGCGGCGGCCAGGACGTCGGCGTGCGCCGCTTCGCGCCGCGCGGCAACGGCGGCGGCCTCGGTGAGCAACGCGTGCTCCAGCCATTCCGGGTCCTCCGCGATCCAGCGGGCGAAGGGAGCCTGCAGGGGCGGCCGGTCGTTCTGGTAGGCCCGTCCGAAGCCGGAGGCCGGGAAGTAGAGCACCGACAGGCGGGGCGCGAAGGCGAACGCAGCCCCGGCGACGGCGGCGCGGTGCTGGAAGTCATGGTCCGGCGAGCGGGCGATGCGATCGGGGTCGGCCCAGCCGCCGATGCGCTCCCAGAGCTCGCGGCGGTGCATCCAGCTGCATGGGGGCATGGGGTGGGCGGCGTAGGCTCCCGCCTCGATGGGCTCGCCGTAGAAGCGGATGACGCCCGCCGGGGTCATCATCAGGCAGAGGGCGTGCACGAAATCTGCCCCGGAGCCGCGCGCGGTCTCCACCATCTGGGCGAGGTGCCAGGGCATCCAGAGGTCATCGTGGGTGAGGTAGGCGATCCAGGGGGTGTCCGCGAGGGCGACGCCGTCGTTGTTGGCCCAGGCCTGGCTGCCGCCGTTCTGCGGGCGGTTGTGCCAGCGGATGCGGGGGTCGCCGATCCCGGCCACCATCTCCCCGCTGCCGTCGGTGCAGCCGTCGCCGACGACGATGGCCCGCCAGTCGCGGAAGGTCTGGCGGCGCAGCGATTCCAGCGTCACCCGCAGCACCGGGGCGCGGTTGAAGGTGGGGACGATCACGGTGACCGGCGCCGGCGGCAGATTCGGCACGGTTGGCACGGTTGACATGGCTGGGATCCCCGCGGGTCCGCTGCCCGGTGCGGCGGCGATCGTGCCGCGCGCCCGGACGCGGGTACCGTACCCCGGCCTTCCCCCGCGCGGCTATGCTACCCGTCGCCAACCGCCTTCGCCCTCGCCGGGAGCCGGGAGCCGCGCATGACCGCCGTTCGCATCGCCATTCTCGGGTTCTGGCACGTCCACGCGAAGGACTTCATCCGGGAGGCCCGGGAGGCCCGGCAAGACCCGGAGGTGGAGATCGTCGCCGGGTGGGACCCGGACGAGGCGTTCGGGCGCGAGCAGGCCGCCGCCTTCGGGCTGCCGTTCGAGCCGGATCTCGGCGCCCTGCTGGCCCGCGCGGATCTCGACGGCGCGATCGTCACCACCGGCACGACCCGGCATGTCCCGGTGATCGCCGCCGCGCTGCGGGCCGGGAAGCACGTGCTCTCGGAGAAGGTGCTGGCGCCGACCCGCGCCGAGGCGGCCGCGCTGGCCGCGCTGGCCGGGGAAACCGGCCGCGTGCTGCACGTCTCGCTCTTCCGGCGGGCGCACGGCAGCACCCGCGCCATCCGGGAGGCGCTCGCGGGGGGCGCCCCCGGCGCGCCGACCCACGCGCGGGTGCGCGTCGCCCACGACGGCGCGGTGGCGGGCCCGGACCGCCCCGGCGGTTGGCTGCCGGCCCGCTTCTACGATGCCTCGGCCAGCGGCGGCGGCGCCACCATCGACCTCGGCGCCCACCCCCTCTACCTCCTGCACGACTTCCTCGGGATGCCCTCGGAGGTGCTGTCCGTCTATGGCCGGGTGACCGGCCGCGGCGTCGAGGATCACAGCATCGTCACGCTGCGCTATCCGAACGACGTGTTGGCGACGGCGGAGACCGGATTCGTCTCGGCCGGCCCGTTCACCAGCATCGAGATCAACGGGACCCGCGGCAACCTCCACCTCTGCCCGGCGGACGGCGCGCTCCGGGTCCGCGCCGAACCGGGCGGTTCGTGGCAAACTGTCGCCCTGCCGGATGATGGACCCTCGCCCTTCCGGCGCTGGCTCGGGTTGCTGCCGGGCGCCGCCGCGGACGTGGAGACGCTCGATGCCGCGGTGGCGTTGAGCGCGCTCGCCGAGGCGGCCAACCGCTCCGCCGCCGAGGGCAGGCCGGTGCGCGTCCGCGACCTCGCCTGATTCCGCCGCCCGCGCCGTTCCAGGAGACGCCGATGACCGATTCCGCCAATGCTCCCCAACCGCTGACCCCGGCGATGCGCCTCCGGGCTCGGGTCGCGATGGTCATCGTCGGGCTGCTGGTCGTCACGGTGGCGGTGCTGCTGCCGGTGGTGCTCTTCAGCCTGGGCTGGTCGCTCCAGGAGGTCCAGGACAACCCGGTCTACAACCTGATCACCGGCGAACTGGAGGCGAACCTGGAAGCGCTGGAAGGCGACGACGTCGCCTACGGCAACATCACCATCCAGGCGATCGACGAATCCACCCGCGCCGTCACGCTGCTGATCGCCGGCAACCGCGTCTGCACCACGTTTTGCCCGGCGATCTCCTTCGGGCTGTACTCGCTGGACAACGACGGCGCGATGCGGCGCGGCCTGCCGCCCTCGGCGACTGTCGAGTTCGCCGCGGGCGCGGAGGGCACCGGTCCGTTTTCGAAGACCATCACCCTCCCCGTCGCCGGCAACCCCCAGCGGTACCCCTTCGATTCCTACACGCTGCTGCTGGGGTTGAGCGCCTCCGCGACCCGGCCCGACGGCCGCGTCTTCTCGGTTCCCCCGGACATGTTCACCCGCGGCGCCGCCCTGACCGTGCAGAACACGATGGTCCGCCTCAAGATGACCAGCCTCGAATTGGTCGACCCCCAGACGGTGATGCCCAAGGGCACCAACGAGACGCTGCTGGCGGCCGAGCGCATCGTCTTCACCCGGCCCATCTATCTGCAGATCCTCTGTTCGCTCCTCGTGCTGCTGATCTCGGCGTCCGGCTTCTTCGCGCTCGCCACCCAGACGCTGCGGCAGTTGAGCATCGGCATTGGCGGCCTCATCCTCGGCATCTGGGGCGTGCGCAGCATCGTCATCCAGGGCAACCTGCCGGAGGTGACGGTGGTCGATTCCATGCTCGCCATCATCATCCTCATCCTGCTGCTCGGGGTGGCGGTGCGCGTCGCGCTCGCGGTCCGCGCCCAGACCGGCTGGGAATGACCGTCCCGTTCCATGCCGCTTGACGCCTCCGCCGTCGCCGCCATGCTGATCGTGCTGCTCGCCGGAATGGTGAGCGGCCTGTCCGGGTTCGGTTTCGGGCTCGTTTCGGTGCCCCTGCTGCTGCTCGTCTTCGATCCGCCGCGGGTCGTGCTGCTGGGCGTCGCGCTGCCGCTCCTCACCGGCTGGATGACCCTCTCCGACCCCCGCCGCGACATCCGCTGGCCGACCGTCTTCAGCCTGCTGCCCACGGCGATGGCCGGGGCGGCCGCCGGGGTGCTGCTGCTCCACGCCCTCTCCCGCGGCGCCATCATGCTCGGCTGCGGCGTGGTGGTGGTCCTCTTCGCCCTCATCGTGCTGCGGGGCTGGGTCCCGCAGGCCATGCACCACCGCGGGGCCACCGTGGCCGCCGGGCTGGCCAGCGGCACGCTGCTCACCTCCACCGGCCTCTCCGGGCCGCCGGTCGTCCTGCTGCTGACCGGCCGCGGCCTGCCGTCGCACGCCTTCCGCACGACCCTCGCCGCCTATTTCATGCTGCTCAACGTGGTCTCGGCGGTGCTCCTCACCCGGAGCGGCGCAATCGACTGGCACGACCTGCGGATCGCCGCCATCCTCGCCCCCGCCGCGCTGCTGGGGGCATTCGCCGGGCGGTCGCTGGTCCGCTTCATCTCGCCGTCCCGCTTCCGCGTCTTCACGCTGTTCATGCTCCTCGCCACCGGCTCGATGGCCATCGTCGACGGCCTGCGCCGCGTGCTGGGGTAGCCCACGGGCCAGGGGCCAGGGGCCACGGGCCACGGGCCACGGGCCACGGACGGGGAATGTGGGATGATGCGCTGGCTGGCGCCGCCC
>JBJTKE010000194.1:0-1921 GCA_046096285.1 Chloroflexota bacterium | reverse complement strand
GTTCAGCGAGCGCGTCCTCGACGTCCAGGAGTATCTCGCCGAGCGCGACCTCGTGCCCCCCACGGTGCCGGTCGAGCGGACCGTCACCTACCAGGAGCCGTGCCACCTCGCGCATGCCCAGCGGATCACCGCCCAGCCGCGCAAGCTGTTGAAGGCCATCCCCGGCCTGAACCTGGTGGAAATGAAGGAATCGTCCCTCTGTTGCGGCAGCGCGGGCATCTACAACCTGCTGCGACCGGAAATGGCCGAGGAACTCGGCGACCGCAAGGCCCATCACGTCATGGAAACCCCGGCTGAGGAGGTCATCACCGCCAACCCGGGCTGCGCCATGCAACTCAAGGCGTCGCTGGAGCGCAACGGCGGCGAGGTCCGGGTCCGCTACCTCGTGGACCTGCTGGACGAAGCCTACGGCGGCGCGAAAACCAAGCGGGCCCTGATCGGCCGCGAGGCTCGGAAGCCAGCGGCCCGCCGCTAGCCCCGCCCATTCGGGTGAATCCTGGTTCAGGCCGTTGCCGCGAGCGCCATGGCCATGGCCTCGAACTGGTCGATCTTGCGCACGATGGTGTCGAGGCTTGAGCGCCAGAACGCCGCGTCGCGCAGGTCGATGCCGAACCCGGCGGCGAGGTCGGCTGCCTCGGCGCAGCCGGTGGAGCGCAGCAGGAGTTCGTACCGCGGCACGAACCCCTCCGGTTCCCGCTGGTGGATGGCGAACAGCCCGAGGCCGAACAACTGGCCGAACAGGTACGGGAAGTTGTAGAAGGGCTCCTGGTCGGAATAGTAGTGGGTCTTCACCCACGCCCACCGGTTCATCCGCGCGGGGTCGAGGCCGTCACCGTAGGTGGCCGACTGGGCGGCGGTCATCAGGTCGCAAAGCTCGGGGATCGTCGCCTCTCGCGCCGTGCGGAGCCGGAACAGCGCCCGCTCGAAGTCGTAGCGGGAGATGATGTCGACGGCGACCTGGCTTGCGGTCTGCAACGCCTGATCGAGCATGAACAACCGCTCGCTCCCCTCCGCGCGCGAGAGCAGCGAGTCGAAGACGAGCGTTTCGCAGAAGGTGCTGGCCGTTTCGGCAAGCGTGGAGGGAGTTTGGCGCAAGAGCGGCTCCAGGTCCGCCTGGCAGGAGTTGTGGTAGGCATGTCCCATCTCGTGGGCCAGCGTGGACACCCCGTCGAAGGACGGCGTGAAGTTCATCAGGATTCGCGACTCCCCGGCGCGAAGCGCGCTGCAGAATGCGCCCCCTTCCTTGCCTGGGCGCGGCCCCGCGTCGATCCAGCGCTCCGCCGCCGCGCGGGACATCAGGTCGCCGAGGCCCGGCGAGAAGGCCGCGAACTCGGACTGCAGCAACCCGACCGCATCCAGCCATTCCCAGCTTCGGCCGGGGTCTCCGACCGGGGCGGTCAGGTCGAACCAGGCCAACTGGCCGACGCCGATCAGCCGCGCCTTCGCCCTGAAGTAGCGCCGGAAGTGCGGGAACGCCTCCCGCGTCGTCGCGAGCATCACCTCGAGCGTTTCCCGGTCGATGGAATTCTGGAAGCACGCGACGTCGACCGGGTCGCTCCAGCCGCGGCGCCCGGCCAGCGTTACGCCGGTTCCCTTCACGCCGTTCAGCGCGGCCGCCAGGGGTGTCGCCCACCGCTGCCAGGCATCCTGCGTGGCGAGATAGGCCGCCTCGCGCTGCTCCCGGTCTGGCGAGAGCATCAGGTTGCCCGCCTCGCTGATCGGCATCCGCACCAACTGTCCGTCGACCGCGACCTCGACCTCGATTTGCGAACACACCGACTCGTGCAGCTTTGACCAGGCCGACGCTCCGCTCGCGCCCAGTTCCACCGCCAGGGCCTCCTCGGCGGTCGCCCGGCGGCACGCCTTTGTGCTGGGCAGGCAGGCCGCGGAGGCGCGCCACCAGATGACCCCCGCCGAGGAG
>JBJTKE010000193.1:0-5637 GCA_046096285.1 Chloroflexota bacterium | reverse complement strand
CCCGGGGAATCTCCATGAACCCCGACGCCCTGGCATTCCAGCCGACCCTGCGCGCCTGCGTGAGCGCCTCCGGTTCGGAGGCGCTCGCGCTGCTCCGGCGGCTCATCCAGACGCCGAGCATCACCGGCGACGAGGGCTCAGCCGGGGTCGCCTCCTCCATTGCCGGCAAACTGCACGATTCTCTCGCCGGTCTGCCCGGCGCGGAGCGCCACGCCGACACCGTGCTTCCCGGCCGCGACAACGTGATCGCGCTGCTCCGCGGACAGGGGCCCGGCGTCGTGGTTCTCGACGCCCACACCGACACCGTTCCCGCCGGCGACCCGGGCCAGTGGCTCGACGGCGACCCGTTCTCCGCCGCCGACGGCGCAGCCTTCTACCTCGGCGACGACCGCATCCGCCTCGAGGTTGGCTCGCTCGTCATCGAACGCCCGGTGCGCCGCAGGCTCGGCAGGCTGTGGGAGGCCCGCGGCGCGCGGTCCGCTCCCGTGATTTATGGCCGTGGCAGTTTCGACAACAAGGGCCCGGTCGCAGTCGCCTGGCTCGCCACCACCGCGCTCGCCCGCGCCCTCGCGGCCTCCCGCATGCGGCTGCGCGGCTCGCTCGTGTGCGCCTTCACCGTGGATGAGGAGGACGGCATGGCCGGGGTCCGGGCGCTTGCCGGCGGTCCCGGCTGCTGGCTCGATCGCCACGGCCTGCTCCCGGCGGCCATCGGCCCCGACGGCATGCGCCGCGGCATCTTCGGCGTGGCGCTCGACGGCTCCTACGGCTTCGTCCCGGTCGTCGGCCATCGCGGCATCGCCCAGGTGCTCGTTCGCGCCTCCGGGCAGGCCGCCCACGCCGCCACCCCGCACCTCGGGACCAACGCCGTGACCCGCATGGCCGCCGCCCTGCATGCCATCGCCTCAGATCCCGCCGCGGTCGACGCCGCCCTCGCCCCGCTCTTCTCTGATCGCCTGCTCGAACCGGCCACGGTCGCCATCGGCACCACCATCGTCGGCGGCGGCATTCGCGGCGTCAGCACCGTCGGCGGCGCCCGCACCGTCGATCGCGGCGGCGTCAACGTCGTGCCGGACTGGTGCGAGGCAACGATGGATTGCCGCCATCCCCGCCCCGCCGACGGCGATGTCTCCACCATCCGCGAGCGGGTGGCCGAAACCCTGGCCTCCCTGATGCGGCTGCGGGTCGGGCTTCCGGACGGCGCACTCACCGTCGAGGTGCTCTCCGGCGGCGCCCCCTGCGCCATCCTCGCCCGGCCCCAGGATGGCCCCGGCGATCCGCTGGTCGGCCCAGTCCTCCGCCACGGCGCGGCGGTCTCCGGCTTCGAGCCCTGGGTCGAAACCGCCCCCGGCGGCACCGACGCCACCGTCATGATCAACCAGGGGCGCATCCGCAGCATCGTGGAGTTCGGCCCGGCGGGCGCCTTCGCTCACGAACCCCACGAGTTCGTCGAACGCGACCAGATCGCAATCGGCGCAGAGATTCTCGCCCTCTCCATCGTCGATCTGCTCGGCATCGAGCCCGCCTGACCCTCGCCGCGGCTCATTGCCGGCCGGGTGGCCCCGCGTCATCGATCAGCCGCAGCACATGCCGCCGGTCGAACCGCGGCGCGCACCGCTTGCACGACCACGTGCCCTTCACCCGCCGCCTGATCTGCACCCCGCAGGTCGGACACTGGTAGAGGTAACGCAGCGGCCTCCGCGCCACCGGCAGCAGCGCTCCGCGAATCTCCTCCAGCGTCGCTCCGGTCAGCGCGGCCACCTTGTGCGCGATGCGGTCGTGCCCGTGCTTCGCGTGCCGGCGCAGGTCGCCGTCGAGGCGGTCGCGCATGTGCACCAGTTCCTCGGCCACCACCACCTCGAGGGCGCGCGGCCGCCCCCGGTCGATCCGCTCCAGGTGGATCAGCACCGCGTGCTCCCGGGTGCGGCCGAGAAACGCATACGCCCCGCCATACGTCGAAGGCACGGAACGCCCCAGCCACGCGCCGTAGGTCGCGCGGCTGGTCGTCACCTTCAGCCGGTCCGTCGGCAGCGAAAGCCGCTCGATGTACACCAGCAGCAGGTGAACCGTTTCGTCGTCCTGGACATCGAGCAGCATCGGCGTGGCTTCCGTTCGCGAATCCGGCGCGGAGGATACGCCACCGGGCATACTCCCCGGGAAGGACGCCGCCGCCATCCGACGCGGCACGGGAGATCGATGAGCAAGCGACACCCCTCGGCGCGCCCCCACATCCTGGTCGTGAGCGACGACCCCGGCCTCTCCTCCTTCCTCGCGGAAGGCCTGGTCATGACCGGATTCTGGACCAGCGCCATCGCCAGCGCCTTCCAGGCCCTCGAGGTGTTCCGGCTCCGCACCTTCGACCTCGTCCTCATGGATGCCGCGCTCGGCGGGCCCGGGGCCGTGGAGACCATCCGCAGGCTGCGCGGCACGTCCGACCGGGCCCCCGACTCGCCCCGGACCGGCATCCCCATCCTGCTCGTCGCCGGCAGCGCCGGCGAAATCACCCCGGAGGATGCCGCAGCCGCCGGCGCGGACCACCTCCTGCTCGCTCCGCTGGACCTCGACAACCTCGCCCCGCTGCTGCTGGACACGGTGCTCGACTGGCGGGACGCCAACCCCGCCGTTCCGTGGGCCGACGCGGCCAACCTCGCCGCGAAGGAGCCGCATTGACTGGCTGCTATACTCCTGTTCCCCGCAGGCACGGACGCGGAATCATGCACCGTGCCTCGCCGGGCCGCGCGCCCCGCGGCGCTCGCTGGAACGCCCATGACTGACGCACCCCGCACCCTCCTGTTGCGATGTTTCTCCGTTTTCGCCCTGGTGCAGGTCGCCCTGTCGCTCGCCACGCCCGGCCCGGTCCACGTGCCGGAGGCAGCCGCCAGGAACAAGGTGACTGCCGCGCAGGACGCCACCCCGGAAGCGCCCGCCGACGAGGCAGGCAAGACCGGAAAGCGCAAGAACCGCAACCGCGACGAGGCCAGCCAACCCGCGGACTCCGCCGCCCCCGTGGATGCCGGCTCGGGCACCCCCGTCCCGGCAGACGCCGGCGGCGATGTCGTCGACGACCGGGACTGCATCGACTTCGCCACGCGGGAGGACGCGCAGGCGGTGCTCGACGCGGACCCGAGCGACCCCTACAACCTCGACGAGGACGGCGACGGCATCGCCTGCGCCGAATTGCCCTCCGCCAGCGGGGAGCCGGTCGACACGACCGGCGGTGACCAACCCAGCAGCGACGGCGGCGGGAAGAATCGCGGGAAGGGCAAGGACCGGACCGAGACGGTCGAGATCACCTGCGACACCGTCTCCCAGGAAGAGGCCCAGGCCGCGCTCGACTCCGGCCAGGCCGATCCCGCCGTGCTCGACCCCGATGGCGACGGCATCGTCTGCGAATCCGAGGAACTCGACGGCGGCAAGACCGGCCGCAAGGACCGCAAGAAGAACGGCGGCGACGCAGCCGCGAACCCTCCCGCGGATGCGGGCGGCGCGACCCCCTCGCAGGATCTCGACTGCGTGGACTTCGAGTTCCAGGAAGAGGCGCAAGCCGTGTACGACGCCGACCCGGCCGACCCCTACAACCTCGACCCCAACGGCGACGGCTACGCCTGTTCGTCGCTGCCGCTGAAGGACCCGAGCATCGTCGCGGTCCCCGCCACCGGCGGCGGGGCTGGGTGGCCGCCCGTGGCGGAATGGCATTCGGCCGGTCTCCTGGCGGGCTTCGCGGCCCTCGCGAACGCCGTCAGCGGGAGGAGGCGCGCCCGCGGCCGCTGACGCCCCGGGCGCGGACGGTCACCGCATGGAAACGGACGTCTCCCGCATGTCCCCGGTGACCGAAAAGACCACCCGCTCGCAGATGTTGGTCACCCGGTCGCCGATGCGTTCGAGGTTGTGCGCCACCCACAGCAGGTGCGTCGCCCGGTTGATCGTGGCCGGGTCCGCCATCATGTAGGTCAGCAGTTCCCGGTAAATCTGGTTGTACAGGTCATCCAGTTCGTCGTCCCGCAGGGCGACGGCGCGCGCGGCCTCGGGATCGTTGGCGATGTAGGCGCCGGTGGCCCCGGCCAGCATCTCCCGGGCGACGTCGCTCATCCGCGGCAGATCGACCAACGGCTTGAGCGGCGGCTCCCCCACCGTCTGCAGCACGATCTTGGCGATGCCCGCGGCGTGATCGGCCATCCGCTCCATGTCGGTCACGATGCTGATCGCCGAGAGGATCTGCCGCAGGTCGGACGCCATCGGGGCCTGGGTGGCGATGATGGTCAGCGCCTGCTCCTCGATCTTCCAGCGGTTCTCGTTGATCGCGGCGTCGCCGGCGATCACCGACCCGGCAAGGTCGGTGTCCTGCCGCTTCAGCGATTCCATCGACCGCTCGATGGCCTTGTCCACCATGCTCGACATGGCGACCACCGATCCGCGAAGCAGTTCGATCTGGTGGGTGTAGTCGGTCCGCGTCATCTCGCTCCCTGCCCGTCTAGCCGAACCGGCCGGTGATGTAGTCCTCGGTGCGGCGGTCCTTCGGATTGGTGAACAGTTCCTTGGTGGGCGAGGCCTCCACCATGAACCCCATCCGCTCCTCGTTCAGCGAAAAGAAGCAGGTCTGGTCGGAGACGCGCGCGGCCTGCTGCATGTTGTGGGTGACGATCACGATCGTGTAGGCCAGCGCGAGTTCCCGCATCAGGTCCTCGATCTTCAGCGTCGAGATCGGATCCAGGGCCGACGCGGGCTCGTCCATCAGGATCACGTCAGGATTGTTCGCCAGCGCCCGCGCGATGCACAGCCGCTGTTGCTGCCCGCCGGAGAGCGCCAGCCCGCTCGCGTCGAGCTTGTCCCTCACCTCGTCCCAGAGCGCCGCCCGGCGAAGGCAGGACTCAACCAGGTCGGCCTGGTTGCCATTGAACCCGTTGATGTTTGCTCCCCAAAGGATATTCTCGGCGATCGACTTCGGGAAGGGGTTCGGCTTCTGGAAGACCATCCCGATCCGCCGCCGCACCATCACCGGATCGATCTGCGGGCCGTTGATGTCCTGCCCGTGATACCAGATGGCGCCGTCCACCCGCGCCGTCGGGATCAGGTCGTTCATCCGGTTGATGCAGCGCAGCACCGTGCTCTTGCCGCACCCGGACGGCCCGATGAACGCCGTGATCCGGTTGCGGGGAATGTCGACGTTCACGTCGCCGACCGCGTGGAACCGCCCGTAATGCACGTTCAGATTCCGCAACGAGATCACCACGTTGGGATCGGACCCGGGCGCCGGCAGGTCTCCCGCGCCCACCGCCGTCCGCGCCCCGCCGGTGATCGCATCGACCCCGGCGCGCTCCACCGATGCGTTCATCTACCACCTCACCTTTCGGGCCGAACGCGCGCGCAGCCCGATCGCCGCCGCGTTGAGCACCAGCAGCAGCACCAGCAGCACGATGATGCCGGCCGCCGCCAGTCCCTGGAACTCATCCTGCGGCCGCCGCGACCACTCGAAAATCTGCATCGGCAGCACCGAGTACTTGTCGAGCCATCCCGACGGCAGGAATGTCACGTACGCCGCCGCCCCGACGACGATCAGCGGCGCCGTCTCGCCGATCGCCCGCGAGGTGGCCAGGATGATCCCGGTCAGGATTCCCGGAAAGGCGGTCGGCAGCACCTGGG
>JBJTKE010000192.1:0-3423 GCA_046096285.1 Chloroflexota bacterium | reverse complement strand
TCGACCGCGGCCGCAGGCTGGGGCTCTGAGCCGTTCGCGGGGTCGGGGTAGGAGACCGCGACGTCGGGGGCCAGTCCATCCTCGGGTATCGGGTGCTTTCCGGGGGTCAGCCAGCGCGCGAAGGTGATGCGGGCCGAACTGCCGTCCTCGAAATCGTGCACGCGTTGCACGAGGCCCTTGCCGAAGGTCGGCTCGCCGACGATCTCCGCCCGTCCGTAGTCGCGCAGCGCGCCCGCCACGAGTTCCGAGGCGCTCGCGCTCCCGCCATCGACAAGGACCGCCAGCGGAATGTCGAATGCTTCGGCGCCGCCGCCAACGATGGGTTCGGCCTTCATCTCGTCGTCGGTGGCCACCGTCATGTCCTCGTAGAGCGCGGGACCCGTGTCGGCAGGCACGAACCGCCCGATCATCTCCTGCGCCGCGGTCACCCAGCCGCCGCCATTGCCCCGCAGGTCGAGCACGATGCCGGAGACCCCGTCCTGCTTCGCCTGCGCGAGCGCCTCGTCGAGTTGCGCGGTCGTGCGGTCGCCGAAAATGCCCACCTGGATCCACGCCACCCGTCCGTCGGCCTGCGGGGTGCTCATCACCGTGGGCACCACGATGGCGCGCCGCTCCACCTCCAGGTCAAAGGTTTCGGGCACGCCGGGCCGCCGGATGGTCAGCACCACCTTCGTGCCGGCTGCCCCCCGGATCAGGCTCAGGGCATCGGTGTCCGCCATCCCGGTCAGTTCCACGCCGTCGGCGGCGACGAGCACATCCCCGGGCCGGATGCCCGCCTCGTCGGCAGGCGAGCCGGGGATCGGCGCGACGATGGTGTAGGTCCCGTCCGGGTGCTCGACCCAGACGCCAATGCCCTCGTACTCGCCGCTCAGTTCCTCCTGCAGCGGGGCGTGATCGACCGGTTCCAGAAAGACCGTGTAGTCATCCTCCAGCGTGCCGGTCATCCCGCGCGCCGCGCCGTAGTCAAGGTTGCGCTGGAACTGGTCGAGCGACGCCGCGGGAGTCGCCGCCGCGGCGGCCATGCCCTCCATCGCGCCGCGGTCGAGTTCCGCCTCGAAGGTGGCCATCGCCCCGGGTTCGTCGGGCCGGAACAGGTACTCCGCCCGGATCAGGTCCCGCGTCTCGGAGGAGCGCGGGTAGGCCGCGTCGGGCAGCGTGACCGGGCCCTCGATGCCCGCCGCCTGCCCTGCCCGTTCGAACAGGCCGCCGCCGGCGAACAGCACCCGCTCCGAGATCATCCCGGCCCCGAAGGCGAGGACGATCAACAGCGCCGCGATCGACCCGAAAAAGAGCCAGCGCCAGCCGCGCCCCGGCCGGTCGGCGGCGGCCGGATCGCTGGCGTTCTGCGGCTGGTCTGCCGGTCCGGGCTGCTCGTCGGATTCCACGCGGCGCTCGTCTCCCCCTCGGGCTGCTGCCGCGCAGCATACGCTGTCCCGGGCGGGACGGGCCATCGCCCGCGCGCCCGCCGGGGATCAGGGGTAGATGCCGCGCAGGCGTTGCACCTCGGCCACCCGGTCGATCGCCCGCATCAGCGCGGCGGTCCGCATGTGGACGTGGTGACGTTGCGCCATCGCGTAGACCGCGTCGAACGACCGGTGCATGATGTGCCGCAGCCGCTCGTTCACCTGTTCCTCGGTCCACGGGAAGGCCTGCAGCGCCTGCACCCACTCGAAGTAGGAGACGGTGACCCCGCCGGCATTGGCGAAGATGTCCGGCAGCACGAAGACGCCGCGGTCGTGGAGGATCGTGTCGGCCTCGGGGGTGGTCGGGCCGTTGGCCCCCTCGGCGATCATCCGGGCCTTGATGTTCGCGGCGTTCCCGCCGGTGATCTGGTTCTCGATCGCCGCCGGGATCAGGATGTCGCACGGCAGTTCGAGCAGTTCCTCGTTGGTCACCGGGTCCGCGTCCGCGCAGCCGACGACCGACCCGGTCCGGGCGAGATGCGCCGACACCGCCTCGAGGTCCAGCCCGCCCGGGTTGTACAGCCCGCCGGGCTGGTCGCTCACCGCCACGACCCGGGAACCGGCGCCAGCCATCAGCCGCGCCGCCGTGCCGCCGACGTTGCCGAACCCCTGCACGACCGTCGTGGTCGCCGCGAGGTCCATGCCGATCGCCCGCGCGCCCGACTCCACCGCGTAGACCAATCCCCGCCCCGTGGCCTCATTGCGGCCCTCGGACCCGCCGAGCACGATCGGCTTGCCGGTCACGACTCCGGGCACCGAATACCCGGCGTTCATCGAGTAGGTGTCCATCAGCCAGGCCATGATCTGCGGGTTGGTGTTCACGTCGGGCGCCGGGATGTCCTTGTTCGGTCCGATCATGATCGAGATTTCCGCCGTGTACCGGCGGGTGAGGTTCTGCAGTTCGTTCCTCGACAGGATTTTCGGGTTGACCGTGACGCCGCCCTTGGCGCCGCCGTAGGGCAGGCCGACGACCGCGCACTTCCAGGTCATCCACATCGCGAGGGCCTTGACCTCGGCCAGGGTGACCGCCGGGTGATAGCGGATGCCTCCCTTGGTGGGACCGGGGCCGCCGTTGTGCTGCACCCGGTGGCCGGTGAACACCTGCACCGAACCGTCGTCCATTTCCACCGGGAAGTTGACGGTGAGTTCCCGCTGGCAATGGCTGAGGATGCTCCGCATGTCCTCGTCGAGACCGAGCACGTCGGCCGCGATCTGGAACTGCTCCACCGCGACCTCGAACAGGTCGCGCTCCTCGCGCCGGGGAGCGCCGGTGCCTCGCGTCTCGACGACCATGCTGGCAACCCTCCGCGGGGATCGGCGCGATCCCGGGCCGGTTCCCGCCGTTCCCGGCCTACTCCCGGCCGAGTTCCTCGATCAGCAACACCCGCACCTGATCGGGCTTCGCCCGTCCCCCGGTGCGCCTGATGGTTTCCCCGATCAACCGGCCGATGGCCGCCTGTTTGCCGCCCCGGAAGTCGGCCACCGCCGCCGGGAACGCCGCGATCGTCGCGATCGCCGCCTGCCGCACCTCGTCCTCGTTGTCGAGCGCCAGCAGGTTGAGCCGCGCCGCGGCGTCGCGCGGCAACTCGCCGTCGCCGAGTTCGGGCAGCAGTTCCTTGGCGGCGCGCGCGGTCACCGCGCCCGAGCCCACGAGGTCGAGCAGATCGCGCAGTTGCGGCGCGGAGAGCGGCAACCGGTCGGCCGGCAACCCCCGCGCCTTCTGCAGGCCCATCACGTCGTTGACGATCCAGTTGGCCGCCTGCCGCGCCCGCTCCCGGTCTCCTCCCGCGGCGACCTCCGCGTAGACGTCGGCGACGTCGCGCTCCAGCGTCAGCAGCGCGCTGTCGGCGGCGGCGAGCGCGTAGTCCTCCGAGAACCGCGACCGCCGCGCGTTCGGCAGTTCCGGCAGCCGGGCCCGCACCGCCGCGACCATCTCCGCCGAGACATGCAGCGGCGGCAG
>JBJTKE010000191.1:0-5124 GCA_046096285.1 Chloroflexota bacterium | reverse complement strand
CGGACCCATTTCGCCGCGCGCGCCGGGGTCGCCCTTTTCGCCCTTCGTGCCGGGAGCGCCGTTCGCACCCGCCTCGCCCTTCGGCCCCTGCGGCCCCATGACGCCGCGCTCGCCGGGCTCGCCCCTCTCGCCGCGCGGGCCGACTGGCCCGATCCCGCCGATCGCGCCGGCCAGACCAATGGCCCCGGCCGCGCCCGGCTCGCCCTTCTCGCCGCGCGGGCCCATTTCCCCGCGTGCGCCCGGGGATCCATCCGCGCCGCGATGCCCCTGCGGCCCCATCTCGCCGCGCGGGCCCGGCGCGCCATCCGCTCCCCGGTGCCCCTGCGGCCCCATCTGGCCCGGGCTTCCCTGCGGTCCGGCCTCGCCGCGCGGTCCGGCAGGCCCCATCGGGCCCATCGGGCCGGCGACGCCCGCCGCGCCGCGCTCCCCGCGCGCTCCGGCCACTGCCTCGCCCGCGGCGCGGAGTCCCATCGCCGCGGACGCCGCGATGCCGGCATTCCCGGTCTCGCCGGCGCCTGCGTCGCCGTAGCCCTCCAGCAACTCGCGCGCCTCGTGGAGACCAGTGGCCATCGCGACGCCGCCGACCGTCAATTCGCCCTTGCCGGCCACGCCGACGACCTGGCAGACGCCCTCCTCGCAGTCGCCCGACTCGCATTCCCAGTCGAAGGTGCACAGGCAGCCCGCGGGGCGGTCCCGCTCCGAGGCGCAGAGTTCCTTGTAGACCGTGGTCTCCGTGATGATCGAGGTGAGGATGCCACCCATCGGTGGGACGCAGATGTCGTGGTGGCAGCGGCCGCTCTCGCAGGCCTCATCCGTGGCGCACGGGCAACCGACCGGAAGCGAGGAACCGCCCGTGCAGAACCGGAAGTATTCCGCGCTGCCAACGGCGTAGGCCGTGAAGACCGGGACGCACACGCCGTTGTAGCACTCGCCGGAATCGCACTGCCCGTCGGACTCGCACTGGCACCCGAGGCGCCGTCCGGTCTTTCCGTCGCAGGGGTCGTCGAAGAAGTCGGCGATCGAGCCGAAGAACCCGCGCCGCCCGGCGAAGGCGACGACATGATCTTCTTTCCCCGGTCCGGAGGGTGGAACCCACCGGGTTGGACCGCCCGCGCCGGCGAGCGCCGGCACCCCGGCCCCCGGCCCGCCGCCAAAGATTTGATCGAGGAAGTGCCGCAGTCGATCGATGGGTGATCCGGCGTCCATCTGTCCCTCCACCGTGCGTGTCTGGCGCGCCGTCCGGGTGTTTCCCGGGCTTCGGCGCCGGTCCATGTCCTGGTCCCGCGGCCCCGCGGGCAGCCCCGATTCTAGGAATCGGCAAGTGTCAGCACAACGGTTGACCAGCAGGTCAACACTCAGGACCCGGTTCGTGGGGAGGCTTCCGCCGCGATGGAACGTCGCCGCTGGCCCCGTGCCGGCGTGGGCCGAAAATCCCCGTGGTTACGGCAATTTTGACCAGTGATCCGGGCCAAGCCCGGGGCTCCCACCGCTCAGGTCCGAGTGAATCACGAAGCGGCTGGGAGGGGAATCCCACCTACCCGAAATTCAACCCTTCAGAACGAGCCTGGAGGTCCCGGCGGCGGGCGGTCGGCGGGTGGAATTGACCGTGATCCGGGCTGCGCCGGGCCGGAATGCGGGATGGCTGGCAGCGCTGCCCGCCATCCCGGTTGCGCTCGTGGAATGAACTGAGGGGCGGCCGTGCGCGGCTAGCCGAGCACCTCGGGGTTGACGCAGGCCGGGGGCCGCTGTCCCGACAGCACTGCCAGCAGGTTGCGGGCGGCCAGTTCGGCCATGGCGTCCCGGGTTTGCACGGTGGCCGAGGCGGTGTGCGGCACGATGGTGCAGTTCGGCAGCGAAACCAGCGGATGATCCGCGGGCAATGGCTCCGGGTCGGTCACGTCGAGGCCGGCGGCGAAGATCGCTCCGTCCCGGAGAGCGTTCGTGAGAGCAGCGGTGTCGACCACCGGGCCGCGGGCGGCGTTCACCAGCACCGCGGTGGGCTTCATCAGGCCGAACTCGCGGGCGCCGATCAGGTGCCGCGTTTCCGGCGTCAGGGAGACGTGCAGCGTCACGAAGTCCGAGGTGCGCAGGAGGTCGTCGAGCGGCGCGAAGCGAACGCCGTGCTCCCGCTCGGCGGCTTCGTCGCGGAACAGGTCGTAGACCTGGATATCCATGCCGAACCCGCGGGCCCGCCGGGCGACCTCGCGCCCGATCCGCCCGAATCCGACGATGCCGAGGGTGGCGCCGGTGACCTGTTGCCCGAGGAGGAGGGTCGGTCCCCAGGTCTTCCAGTGCCCGGCGCGGACATACTCGACGCCCTCGACCACCCGACGGGCCGCGGACATGAGCAGGGCCCAGGTGGCGTCCGCGGTGGCGTCGGTGAGCACGCCGGGGGTGTTGCACACCGCGACCCGGCGCTCGGTGGCGGCGGGGACGTCCACGTTGTCGTACCCGACGGCGAAGTTGCTGATCACCCGCAACTGGGGCTCGCGGTCGAGCACGTCGGCGTCGATGCGGTCGGTCAGCAGCGTCAGCGCGCCATCGCAACCACGCAGCAACCGGGCGAGTTCCGCCGGCGACGGCGGGAGTTCGTCCTCCCAGAGGCGCAGGTCCGCGGCCTCACGGACGAGACGCAGCCCGGCCTCGGGAATGATCCGGGTGACGGCGACGACGGGACGGGTAGCGGACATCGAACTGCCTCCCGGGAGCGCGGCTCCCCGGCGCGGCGCCAACCGCGCGGACGCTCCCCGGCGGGATTGTCGCCCAATTCACGCCGGCGCGCCGCTCATCCTTCTTCCTGCTCCCGGCTGGAACCGCGCATCGCGAGTGCCTCATCGAACAGGTACTCCGCGGCATCGGCGGCGTCGTTTTCGCCGAGTTCGCGCAGGGCGAACCGGAGCACGTCGTAGGGGCCTTCGTAGCGGCCCCGCGGGTTGGTGTATCCGAGCCGGGGGAATGAGTCGCCGATGCCCTCGACCGAGCCGATCGCGCACGACATGCGCGCCCAGGCGATCGCCCGCCGGAACTGGCCCTGCCGGTAGCAGGCCCACGAGGCCAGCCACGGCAATTCGGCAATGCCGGGATGGCGCACCAGTCCGTTGGCGCAGGACTGGATGGCGGCGTCGTACTCGGCGAGGGCGATCTGGCACTCGGCCGCCCGGTACATCGACCACGCGGACTCCTCGTCCCACCCGTTCAGGTCCCAGCAGGCCTGGAACTGTTCGATGGCCTCCGGCAGGCGGCCCGCGTTCTGCAGGGCGTCGCCAAGGTAGTAGCGCCAACGGGGGTCTTCCGGGTGATCGACGACATACCGGGCGAGAATCTCGATGTCCCGCTCGAACTTCTGCTGGTACGCCGCCTCGTCCTTGGGCACCTCGCTGAAGTGGCCGCCGGGCACGTCCAGCACCAGCACGTCGCCCACGAACGCCTCGTGGGTCGGGCCGACGAACTCGCCGCGAACCGGCAGCCGGAAGAACCGCTCCTTGCCGTAGCTGCCATCCTCGTACCGCAGGTGAAGCAATCCAGCTTCGGTCGTGACCAGGAGGTCGCGCAGGCTCTCCGGGTCGATCTCGATGCGTTCGTCGGTGTCGAGCGTCACCGCCCAGTCGCCGCCTGCCTCGGCGGCCGCCGCCAGGGCGAAGTTCCGCGCATCCGAGAACGATCCCGTCCAGAGGAACGCGCGGACGATGAGTTTGTCGCCCGCCACCTCGCGGGCGATGTCGATGGCGCGGTCCCTGACGCCGGTGTCGATCACAACGCAGGCATCGACCAAGTCCACCACGCTCCGAAGGGCGTCGCCGATGACGTGCTCGCTGCTTGCGGTTATGGTGGTGGAGACGATCCGCACCGGGCGACCGAACGGGGTGAAGGTCGCGGCCCGCATGGTCTGCTGGCCGTGGGTCAGGCCCTCGATGTAGCCAGCCGGTGCGGCTTCGGGCGATGCCGGCTGGGCGGAAGCGCCAACTGGCGCTCCGGCTGTGCTCCAGCCCGTGGCCTCACCCGCCGACCCGGCCTCCGCGGCGCCCGGTTCCGGCGCGACGCCATCGTCCCACTGCGTGACCTGCCCGGCCTCGCCCCCCGGCGCGGGTTCCGGCTCGAGGCTCAGGCTATCGCCGCGGGCCTCGCCGGACGCCGCGCCGGATTCCTCCGCGGCCGTGTTCCCGGCGCGGGCCAACTCCCCGGCGGCGGCGAAGAGCATGGAGGCGTCATGGGTTGCGACATCGATCGGGGGAGCGAGCAGGGACAGGATCTCTGCCGCCTGCGCGACCGCGAAGTGACCGCTGGCGTCCTCGGAGCCGAAGCTGACGACCAGTGTGTCGCCGCGCATGGCGAGGCCCGTACAGTACTCGATGCCCCGCTCGAAAAAATGGAACTGGGGCGAGAGCAGCACCGGGTCGAGGTTGTCGTTGAACCAGACGAACCGGTGCGGGTAGGAGCGGCCTCCGTCGTCGAACTCGACCGACTCATGGACCACCGCGAGCCAGCCCTCGCCGAAGCGCACCAGTTGCGACCCGCCGCGTGCCGCCGCAAGGATGCGGGGACCGGCTGCCTCGCGCACCACGCCGACGCCCTCGGACACCGGGTCGAAACGGACGACCACCAGCGGCGACACCGAATACACGAGGAGGAGGTTGCCGTCGAGATCGAGCGGCATCCAGTTCTTCTCATGGAAGCCGGAGTCGGGGTTGCTCAACGGGAGCAGTTCGTCGAAGCCGTCCCCGTCGAGGCGCAACAGCACCTGCTGGCAGATGCCGGCGGCGTTGAGGTCGCGGGCGGTGGCGACGGCGTGCCAGCGGTCCTGCCAGCGGATGAGCCGGCAGTCCTCGAAGCCGTGCACCGGAAACCCGGTGCGCCGGGAGTCGGAGATGGCGTCGGAAAGCGGCCGCGCGGAAACGAGGTTGAGGTTCTCGTCGAATTCGGCGAGGTAGTTCCGGGTCCGGATGGGCCCGTCGGCGTCCTCGGTGACGTACGCCCCGTCGCGCAGGTCGTAGTTCGACGTCCGCAGGATGGCCCGCCAGCGATCGCCGTCGGCGGCGATGGACGGATTGAAGGAGACCCAGCCCGCCTCGGGCTCGAACCCGATGCCGACGAACTGCGTCGAAGGCGCGAGGTCCGCCAGCGGTT
>JBJTKE010000190.1:0-3324 GCA_046096285.1 Chloroflexota bacterium | reverse complement strand
CCCACCGCCACCGCCACGGCAACCGCCACCTACACCCCGACGGCCACCCCCACCGCGACCAACACGCCGACGCCCATCCCGGTTTACGGGGCGGTCGACGTCTCGCTGTCGGAGGGACGGATCGACATGCCGGTCTGGCTGGGAGCGGGTCCGGTCGTCTTCACCATCACCAACGACGGCACGGAGCCGCACGGCTTCGTCATCGCCAACGACACGGTGGGCGCGTTCTTCCTCGACGCGGACCTCGCGCCCGGGGAAACGCAGACCCTCGCCTTCAACCTGCCCCCGGGAACCTACGTCGCCTACTGCCCGGGCGGCGAGGGTTCCCACGCCGACGCCGGCGAGCAACTGACCGTCGAGGTCGTGCTCGAGGAGTAGCGAAGGGCCCGGCGACAGGCGCGGGAGCGGGTCATGCAAACGTGGTACCCTGCCGCCGAAGAAGGCAGAAGGGGCTGAAAGGTCAGGGAATGCTCCGCGCAATCCACAGGGGGAGAGGGCTCGTCCTGGCGTGCCTCGCGTTCCTCCTCCTGGGTGCGGTGGCGTGGGCCCAAGAACCACCTCCGGCCCGGCCCGCCCTGCTCGTGGCTGGTTCCTGCGCCGCCCCGGGGGCTCCCGTCGCCGAACTGACCGATGTCACCCTGCCGGAGGGCGCCGGCGATGGTTCGCCGCTGGCCACCGCCGCCGGGTCGTCGTTCACCCGCGTGCCGGTTGCCCTGGACGGTCTGCTCGCCGCGCCCCATGCCGTGCTGGTGCAAACCTCCGGGACTGACCCCGCGCCGCTCGCCTGCGGCGCCGTCGGCGGGGTGCCGACGGAGACCGGCGCGCTCGTCATCGGCCTGCGGGAGGTAAACGGCTCGGCGTATGCCGGGATCGCCTTTCTCGCCCCGGACGACGAGCGCGGCGGTTCCAGCGTGAGCCTGTTCCTCGCGCCGAGCAGGCTGCTGCCGGCCGCGGGAGCGGGTCAGGGAGAGGATGGCCCGCCGACCCCGCCACCGACCCCCGGCGCGATGCTGGTGACCGGTTCCGATGGCGCGGCGGTCGTGGTCGTGCTCCCGACCGCCCCGCCCACGGTCACGCTCGTCCCGACCGTCACCGAGACCCCGACCGTCACCCCGTCGCCGACCGTCACCCCCACGCCGACGGCCACGGTTCCGCCGACGGTGACGATGACGCCAACCGTCACCAGCACGGCGACGGCGACGCCCACCACCACCCCGACGGCGACCCCGACCGTCACGCCGACACCCGCGCCGGACTACGGTGCGATGGAGGCGGTTCTCACCGACAGCGGGGTCGAGATGCCCTCCTGGGTCGGGGCCGGTCCGGTGGCGATCACCGTCTCCAACGAGGGCGAGCAGGTCCACGGGTTGACGATCACGGGCGAGAACGGCGAGGTGTTCGGTCTCGCCGCGAATCTCGGCCCCCGGCAGCGGACCACGCTGATCATCAACCTGCCGCCGGGCGTCTACACGGCCACCGATCCGGCGACCGGCGCGAGTCTCGAGATCGTGGCGGTCGTCGAGGCCGACACGCCGACGCCGACCGAGAGACCGGCCACGGAGGGAACGCCGGAGGCCGAGGAGCCCGCCGCCTGAGCGGGCGAACGCCGGGCGGATCCAGTCAGGAGCCCGACGCGCCAGGCGTCATCGCGGGCGCTTCGGGCGCAGCCGCATGGCGACCACCAGCACCGCGGCGATGAACCAGAACCCCACCATGCCGGCGAGATCCTGTTCGCCGGCGGGCATCCGGCCCAGCGCGAACCGCAGCGCCATTTCCCCCGCGACGCCTGCCACGAGCAGCGCTCCGCCGTAGCGCAGCGCGGAGACGGTGGAGGGCTGCTGATCGGGACCGGCGGGCGGGGGTGCGGGCATCGCGGGCTCCTGTGAACGACGCATGACCGGAACGGGCGCCGCGGGGTCAGACCAGCAGCGGAATCTCGCGGAACCCGCGGATGAAGGTGGAGCGCCAGGCGAGATCCCCGGCAGGCACGGCGAGGCGCAACTCCGGGTAGCGGCGGAACAGCACGGCGAGCGCGATTTCCGCCTCCACGCGGGCCAGCGGTGCGCCGAGGCAGACGTGGATGCCCTTGCCGAAGGCGACGTGGCGGTTGGCGTCGGGCCGGGAGATGTCGAACACGTCCGGGTTGGCGAACTTGCCGGGATCCCGGTCGGCGCTGGCGAGGCTGCTCATCACCCGGTCGCCGGCGTGGATCGGGCAGCCCGCGACCATGGTGTCCCGGACGGCGATGCGGCCGAGGGTCGATTCGGCGGGACCCCAGTAGCGCAGGGTCTCCTCGACGGCGTTGCGGGTGAGCGACGGGTCGCGACGGATCGCCGCCATCTGCGCGGGATGCGTCAGCAGGGCGACCACGCTGTTGCCGATCAGGTTCACCGTGGTGATGTGACCGGCGATGTAGACGAGGAAGATCATCGAGAGGGTCTCGGTTTCGTCGAGTTTGCCGCCCTCGTCCTCGGCCTGCACCAGGAAGGAGATCAGGTCGTCGCCCGGCTCGGCGCGCTTGCGGCTGCAGAGGTCGCGCATGTACTGGCCGAATTCCTCGACGCCGCGGCGCTGCTCCTCGTCCGGGGCGCGGAAGCGGCGGCCGAGCAACTGCTCGGTCCAGACGCGGACGCGGGCGCGGTCCGCCTCCGGCACGCCGAGCATGTCGGAAATGACGGTGACCGGCAGCGGGTAGGCGAATTCGGCGACGAGTTCGAGGGCGCGGTCCGGGGCGGACTGGCCGCGCGCGGCGGCGGCGGCATCGGCGGCATCGAGCAGATCGTTGGCGAGTTGTTCGATGGCGGGCCGCATGGCCTCCATGGCGCGGCCGGCGAAATAGGGCTGGACGAGGCGCCGGAGCCGGGTGTGGTCGGGCGGGTCGATGGTCAGGAGCGAGCGGGACAGCGGCAGGAAGGCCTCGCCCTGCGCCTGCGCCTGCTGCTCCATCATGGCGAGTTGCTCGGGCGGCATGCCGGTGGCGGGGTTGACCGAGAAGTCGTCGTCGTTGAGCAGGAAGGCGTTGACGTCGTCGTAGTGGGTGAGCATCCAGAGTTCGGGCACGAACGGGGTCGCCCGCAGCGCCTGCTTCTCCTCCTCGGTCGGCTCGACGTCGCCGTCGGCAAGCTTGAGGCGGACGCGGGACATGCGGCCGTTGGCGCGCATCTCCTCGTACATGGCGTAGGAGCGGGCGTAGAAATCGCCCTCGAGGGCGTCGATGATGGCCGGGTTGGCCATGCTGCCGAGCGGCTGGGTGGGATCTGGCTCGGGGAGCGCCGGCATCTGGGGCATCTCGGGGGTGGGAGTCGTCGGGGGAGCCTGGGTATC
>JBJTKE010000189.1:0-10663 GCA_046096285.1 Chloroflexota bacterium | reverse complement strand
GGACGGCGCGGTCCGGGGCATCGGGGGCGGGCTTGCGCGGTTCCTCGCGGCCGGCGAGGTGCGGCCGGTGATCGAACCGGGGATTGGTCTGGGTGACGGAAATCTCAACTTCGCCGGCACGCGCTCGCACCTCTAGGCGTGGAGCGTGGCCGCGCAGGATGGCGTCGACGGTGGCGGCGACTTCGGTGTGCACGGCGACCTCGTCGCGGCTGATGATCTCGACGATCACGCCGAAGGTGGGGGGCGCCTTGCGCTCGAGGATGGACTTCTGGGTGCCCCGCCGCCGGGCCTCCTCGTCGGAGAGGGTGACGGACTGGATGCCGCCGATCAGATCGGCGAGGGTCGGGTTCATCATCAGGTTTTCGAGGGAGTTGCCGTGGGCGGTGCCGATCAACTGGACGCCGCGCTCGGCGATGGTGCGGGCGGCGAGGGCCTCGAGTTCGGTGCCGATCTCGTCGATCACCACCACCTCTGGCATGTGATTTTCGACGGCCTCGATCATCACGCCGTGCTGGGCGGTCGGGGTTGGGACCTGCATCCGGCGGGCGCGGCCAATAGCGGGATGAGGAATGTCGCCATCTCCGGCGATCTCGTTGGAGGTGTCGACGACGATGACCCGCTTGCCAAGTTCGTCGGCGAGCACGCGGGCCGTCTCGCGAAGCATGGTGGTCTTGCCGACGCCGGGGCGTCCGAGCAGCAGGACGCTCTCGCCGGATTCGACCAGATCGCGGATGATCGCGATGGTGCCGTACACCGCCCGCCCGATACGGCAGGTGAGGCCGACGATCTGCCCGGTCCGATTGCGAATGGCCGAGATGCGGTGCAGGGTCCGCTCGATGCCGGCGCGGTTGTCATCGCCGAAGCGGCCGATGCGTTCGGCCACCCAGGCCAGATCCTCGCGGCTGATCTCGCGCTGCGAGAGCATGGCCTCGCCGTCGAGCAGGCGGGCTTCGGGAGGCCTGCCGAGGTCCATCACGATCTCGATGAGCCCGGGCAGCCTGCCATCCACCTGGAGCAGGGCGAGCCCGTCGAGTACATGGGGCGGCAGGACCGCGAGCAGATTTTCAAGGTCGTCGGTGACCTCGAGTTCGTAGTTGCGCGGCTCGCCAGCGTCGATCACGCGGGGCGGCGCGAATGCGTTGTCGTCGTCGGAACCGAAGGCGGCCTCGTCGCGGTCGGAGGTCATCCGGCGCTCCTGTCCTCGCGCGCGCCGTGGAGGAACGTGGGCATCCGGCCCGGCACGCGCTCGCGAACATCCAGCGTGAAGTGGGCCGGCTCGGCGGCCGCCCGGCGAACGGTGGCGGTGGTGTAGCGCACCAGCAAATCCTGCTCGAAGGCGGCGGCGAACCCGCATTGCTGCAGCGGACCGGCGAGTTCGGACTGATATCCGCGAATGGTCCACCAGGTGCGCCGCGATCCCCGCGTTCCCAGTGCGATCAGCGTGCCATCGACCACATCGGCCGCGGCATCGCGATGGTCGGGGTGGACGAGCAACTCGACGCTCCGGGAGCGGTCGCCGCGCAGCACCAGGGTATAGGCGATGACCGCGCCGTCGGCCTCGAACACGAGGCCAGCCAGCGAAGGGCCGCGCCGCGGGGCCGACCGGGGCAACTCCCAGCGGCGGCTGGTCAGCGCCTCGGCTTGCTGCACCGCGCGGGGGGTGACGGCAGCGTACAACTGGTGGATGGCCCAGGTGTCGGCTGGCTCCTGGGGGCGGGGCCGCAGCGGGCTGCGCCCGCGCCCACGGGCGTCGGGACACTGGAAGACGGTTTCGGAGGCGTAAGGGCTCCAGCCGCACCGAGCGAGAGCCTCCCCCGCCCCGACAATCCAGGGCAGCCGCGCGTACAGGGTGCGAACGCCGCGCAGTCCGGCCTGGCGCGCCGCGTAGTCGAGCATCCGCTCCCAGACCGGCCCGGCGGCATAGACGCCGACCGAGGCCCCGAGGGCGTGGAGCAGCCAGCGGCCATCGGGAAACGCCGATCGGAATCCGGCATACCCGACGATGCGGTCTCCCGATTCGGCGACGAAGGCGGGCCGCTTGCCGCGCTGGCCCGGCAGCGCCGCGCGGGAGGCGTTGCGCAAGGGTTGGTTGCCGAGGACAAGGGCGTCGGGCTGGTTGACGGCGTGCATGGCCTCGAGGCCCCACAGCCGCGGCAGGTCCCGCAGGCCCAGCGGGCGGACCGCAACCGGGAACTCGCCGGGATCGTGCGGCACGCCAGCCAGCGAGGATTCGCCGGCGATCCAGCCGTCGTCGGCTGGCGCCCGACCACCTGCAGCGTCCTCGAACCAGAGTCGGTCACGTCCGGGTGAGGTCACCATTGCGTGGAGTCTAGCACGCGCGCCATGTGGCCCCCGGTCGGCGAGCGGACCCGGAGGCGCGCGGCTATAGCGTCCGCCGTCCCTGCAGGGCGCGGCCCAGCGTCACTTCGTCGGCGTATTCGAGGTCGCCGCCGGCGGGAAGCCCGCTGGCGGGCCGGGTGACGTTGACGCCCATCGGGGCAAGCAGGCGGTGGAGGTAGGTGGCGGTCGCCTCACCCGGAAGGTCGAGATTGGTCGCGACGATGACCTCGTCGGGGTCCTCGGTGCGGACCCGCGCCAGCAATTCCTGGATGCGCAGCTTGTCCGGCCCGATGCCCTCGACCGGGGAGAGCGCTCCGTGCAGGACGTGGTAGCGGCCCTTGAACTGGCCGGTGCGCTCGAGGGCGACGATGTCGAGCGGTTCTTCGACCACGCAGTTGGCGCGATCGCGGGCCGGGTCGGAGCAGATGGCGCAGGGGTCCGCCTCGGTGGTGTTGAAACAGACCGAGCAGAGGCGAATCCGCTCCTTGACGTCGAGAATCGCCTCGGCAAGGGCTACGGCATCCTCGCGCGAGGCGCGCAGCAGATAGTAGGCGAGCCGGGAGGCCGACTTGGGACCGATGCCGGGCAGCCGGGAGAGTTCGTCGATCAGGCGGGAGACCGGCTGGGCGGTAACTGCGGATTGATTCGACATGGCCGCCTCGGGAAACTGGGGATGGCCGCCGGGGCCGGGCAACGCGCCCGGGCCGGAAGCCGCCGTTGCCCGGAGTGTAGTACCGCAGGCGGGCTCCCGCACAGCGGAAACCGCCGCCGGGCGGGGGGAGAACGCGGGGCCGGAACGATGCCCTGACAGGTAGGGGCATTGCGCTCCTTGCGATGAAACGATAACGTTCACGTGCAAAGGCCGCCCGGCGCACGCCGGCCCGGCGCCGAGGCTGGGGAGTACTCGGTGGCCAGGCTATCCAGAGGGCCGGCCACGGAGGGACAAATGGAATACGTCGACCAGACGCTGCCCTGCCGGGACTGCGGGCAACCGTTCATCTGGACCGCTGGCGAGCAGGCCTTCTTCAAGGAGAAGGGGCTTGTGAACCTGCCGGTCCGGTGTTCGGGTTGCCGGGCGCAGCGGAAGGCGCGATTGGGCATCCAGGACCGGGCGCAGGCCGAGGTCATCTGCGCCGAGTGCGGGATCGCCACCACCGTGCCGTTCGTGCCGCGCAACGGGAATCCCGTGTTCTGCTCCCGGTGCTTCAGCAAGCAGCGGCAGCAGGACCCCGAGACCGTCCTGACCGAGGCCAACGGGTAGCGCCGAAGCCGCCCCTGGCGCCGCCGCCCCCGGGAAACCCGGGGACGATCCTTGTCCTCGAGCCCCTGCCCCTTGGGTGGCTCGGACAAACCGGATGCGTTCCGGCGCGACCACGAGCTCCCGGCAAACATCTCCGGAACGGGTAGCCAACTATCCTGTTTGGGACCGGCAGGAGCGCGCCGGGCGGCAGGCTGTTCCGCCGCGGCGCCCGGGAAGCGGGCAGCAGGGATGGCGCCCGGCGGAGGACGGGCGGGTCCGCCTGATTCGACAGGCCCGTGCCGCTCGGGGAGGGCGGGCGCAGGACCGGCATCCACGAGCGGGGCGTTGCACCTGCGGTGTGCGCGGGCTCAGTCCCCGACGAACAGGACTGGCCTGCCGCGGACGCCGTCGGCCGGGCCGATCAGCCCCTCCTCCTCCATGCGCTCGATGAGGCGCGCCGCGCGGTTGTAGCCGACTCGCAGCCGCCGCTGGAGCATCGAGGCGGAGGCGGTGCCGTGGGCGCGGACGATCCCCACGGCCTGCTCGAAGAGCGGGTCGTCCTCCCACTCCGCGCCATCGCCGGAGCCTGCGGAGCCGCTGCCGCTGGACTGGACATCGAGCCACTCCGGGTCGTACTGCGGCACCGGGGCGTGGGCATGCCAGTGGCTGACGATGTACTGCGCGTCCCGGTCATCGAGGAACGCGCCCTGGATGCGCTGCGGCTTGGCGGCGTCGGCGGGCAGGTAGAGCATGTCGCCGCGTCCGAGCAGGCGCTCGGCGCCGGGCATGTCGAGCACGACGCGGCTGTCGGTGAGCGAGGAGACGGCGAAGGCCACCCGGCTGGGCACGTTGGCCTTGATCAGGCCGGTCACGACGTCGACGGAGGGGCGCTGGGTGGCGATGATGAGGTGGATGCCGGTGGCGCGCGCCATCTGCGCGAGCCGGACGAGAAGCCCCTCGACATCGTCCGGCGCGGTCATCATCAGATCGGCGAGTTCGTCGATGATGACCACGAGGTAGGGCAGTCGCTCGGCGCCCGGCTCGTCGGCGATCCGGTCGCGGTAGCCGTCGAGGTTGCGCACGCCGAGATTGGCGAACATGGCGTAGCGCCGCTCCATTTCGCGGAGCACGAGGCGCAGCGTGCCGACCACCTTGTCCATCTCGGTGACGACCGGGCACTGGAGGTGGGGGACGCCGTTGTAGCCGGTCAGTTCAACCATCTTGGGGTCGATCATCACCAGTTTGAGGTCATCCGGGGACAGGGTGAGCAGGAAGGTGGAGATGATGCAGTTGAGGCAGACGCTCTTGCCTGCGCCAGTCGCGCCGGCGATCAGGAGGTGCGGCATCCGGGTGAGGTCGCCGATCACGTAGCGGCCGTTGACGTCGCGCCCGAGCGGGATCGGCAACTTGTGCTTGCCCTTGGCGAAGACCGTCGACTCCAGCGTCTCGCGAAGGCCGACCGTGGCGATCTGGTCGTTGGGAATTTCGAGGCCGACCCGGGCCATGCCGGGGATCGGAGCCTCGATGCGCACGCTGGGAGCGGCCAGCGCCAGCGCGAGATCGTTCTGCAGTTCGGTGATGCGGCGGACCTTCGTGCCGGTGCCCGGTTCGAGGGCGTACTGGGTGACCGCCGGACCGGGGTTGATCTCGCGGACCCGGGCCTCGACCCGAAAACTGGCGAGGGTCTCCTCGATGGTCCGGGCCTTGGCGTGGAGGGCGCTGGTGTCCGGTTCGACCGGATCGTAGTAGCGGAGCCTGCCAATTTCGGGCATGGGGATGCGGGAAGCGGCGGCACGCGAGGCCGGCGCCCGGCGCGCGACGGGCGGCATGGGCACGACCGGGATGTCCTCGACGTCGATATCCTCGCCGGTTTCCGGGTCCTCACGGGGGTCGGCGGCGGCAACGGAAGCGGACGGGCGGGCGGTCTCCGCGGGCCGTTCGCCGCGCGCGGAGGCAAGGGGCCGGGTCGGGGCCGGGTCAGGTGCAGGTGCAGTAGCAGGGCGAGCGGCCGCGGCGGGGCGGGCCGCGGCGGAGGCCGCAGCCGTGGCCTCCCCTGCCGGGTTGTCCTCGCCGGAATCCGCGGAGGGGTCAGGGCCGGGCCCGGGCTCAGTGTCGGCGGCCGGCAGCGCAGGGCGGCGCACCGGAGCAGGCACGGGCATCACGATGACGGGTTCGGAGCGGGGTTCGGCGACCGTGGCGACCGCGGCGGCCGCGGCAGCGCGGGGAGCGGGCAGGGCGGCGGCAGCCTGCGCGCGCCGGGGGGCGGGTCGCCATTCGGCTTCGGTGGCGCCGGATGGTTCATCGTCGATGGGCTGGGCTCGCCGCACCGGAGCGGGACCGGGGCTGGCGTCCTGGGCTGCCCGTACCCGGGTTCTCGGCGCGGGCGGGAGGTCGTCGGCAGCGTACCCTCCGTGGGCGCCGCCGCTCCAATCGGGGTGATGGGCGGGGAAGTCGTCGGCGAGGTCGTCGACCGGGATGCCGCGCGGACGCTCGAGGTCGGGCGTGACGAACCGGAACGCGCGCACGATGGCCGCCCACGCGGCCGCGCTGGAGCGGGCGATGAGGCGGCCGAGGGCCCGCAGATCCGCCCAGAAGGTCTGCAGATCGCTGCCGGCCATCAGGAACACGCCGAAGATGCCGAGCACGAAGAGCATCAGCCCCGAGCCCACCTGCCCGAGCACCCGCGTCAGGAGGATGGCGACGGCGGCGCCGGTGTAGCCGCCGGCGACAACGCCGGCCGGGCGCGCGCCGAGTTGCAGCAAGCCGACGACGGCCATGGTGAAAAGGAAGCCGCCGACGATATGGCGCGGTTCCAGCACGCGGCCGGGCTGGCTGCCGAGGGCGCGCATCGCGACGAGGGCGATCAGCAGCGGCGCGATCAGCGCGGCCTTGCCGCAGGTGCTGGTGAGGGCCTCGCCCCACCAGTTGACGAGGCGGCCGTCGTCGCCGCCGCGGCCGAGGACGAGCGCGGTCAGGATGGCGATGACGATGAGCGCGCAGCCAAGCACTTCGCGGCGCAGGCGGGCCGATCCGGCAACCTGCGGCACGGCGTCGGCGATGGCGTCGAATCGCTCCCTGAGGCGGTCGATGAGGCTGGGCCCGGCGCTCTTGCCGCGGCCGCGGCTGGCGGTCCTGGGAGAGGCGGCGCGCGCCCTGCCGGTGGTAGTGGCCATCGTCACGTTCTCCGGCGCCCGGCCCGCGTGGGAGCGGGCGAGGCGGGCGAGGGCGAAGGCCGGCGGCGGGTCGCCGGTGTACGTTCACTGCGGGGGAGTATAGCGCATCCCCCCTGCGCCCGATCATCCGTTCGCTCCCCGGACCAATGGGCGGGGTTCCCCCTTGCGGGATAAGAACATTTGTTCTATTCTCCCGAAACGGGCATCCCGGCCGTCCCGCAGCGGCCCGTTCCCCCGTCCCGGAGGGTTTCCATGACGATCGCCTGCATCGCCGTTCCCCATTTCGCGCTTCGCGTCGCCCTGCTCGACCGGCCCGAACGCGACGGCGCGCCGCTCGTGCTCGGCCCCCCGCCGGGAGGACGCCCGCTGGTCCAGGACGCCACCCCGGAGGCGGCGGCGCGCGGCGTCCGCGCCGGCCTCACCCTGCGCGAGGCGGCAGCCCTCTGCCCGGAGGCGGCCATTCTCACCCCGCACCCGGTGCGCGAGGCCGCCGTCGCCGCCCGCATCACCGACGATCTGGCCCTGTTCAGTCCGCTGGTCGAGGCCGACGCCCGCTGCCCCGGCCACTGGCACGTCGACCTGAGCGGCAGCGAACGGCTGCTCGGGCCGCCCTGCGCGGCGGCGGAACGGCTGCTGGAGGGCATGCCTCCCCTGCTCCGCCCGCGGGCGGGCGTGGCTCCCGGCAAGTTCCCGGCCCGGGTGGCGGCCGCCGGGGCGCGGCCCGGCGCGGCGGTCTGCATCGCGGGGGCGGCGGTCGCCGCCGCGCTCGCCCCGGCGCCGGTCACCCTGCTGCCGCTGCCGCCGGAGACCATCCGCCGCATGGAACGGTTGGGCCTGCGCACGCTGGGGGACCTCGCCGGGCTGTCGGCCGCCGCGGCGCAGGCCCGTTTCGGGCCCGAGGGGCGGCTCGCGCGGGAACTCGCGCTCGGCATCGATGGCGACCCGGTGCGCCCGGCGCCGATCCCGGAGATCGTCAGCGAGCGGCTCGCGCTGCCAGCGCCGGCGACCAGCCGGGAGGCGCTGATGGCCGGCATCCAGCGGCTCGCGCTGGCCGCATTCGAGCGGCCCGCGCTGCAGGGCCGCTTCGTGCGCCAGGCGCGGCTGCTGGCCCTGCTGGAGGGGGGCGGGTCGTGGGAACTGCTGGCCACGCTGCGCGAACCGGGGGGCTGCGAGCGGGTCATCAAGGCGCTCGGCTACCGGCTGGACGGCGCGACGCTGCCCGGCCCGGTCGAGCGGCTGGGGCTGGATCTGATCGCGCCGGTCGCCATCTCGGGGCGGCAGGATCTGTTGCCCGGATTCCGGGCGCGCAAGCCGCGGGAACTGGTCGAGGCTGCCCGGCAGTTGAAGCAGCGCTTCGGGGCGACCGGCCTGTACCGCGTGGCGGAGGTGGAGCCGTGGTCACGGATCCCGGAACGGCGGCAGGCGCTGATCGCCTACGACCTCTGAACGAACCGCGGCCGATCGCGGTCGAAGCGGGCCGCGACGGTCTTCCGGCGCGGATCGTGGAGCGCGGCCGCCGCCACGAGATCGCGGCCATCCAGGAGCGCTGGACGGTCGAGGACGAATGGTGGCGGGAGCCGCTGCATCGCGAGTACCTGACCGTGATGACCGCCGCAGGAAGTGTCCGGACGATTTATACGGACATTCTGACCGGACACTGGTTTGCCCAGAGCTACTGACCCAACATGTCCGTTCGTAGCGAACGGACATGTTGCTGACGACCGCGCCAACCCGCCGCACGGATGACCCCCATGCCCGCCGCCTACGCCGAACTCCACCTCCACTCCTGTTTCTCCTTTCTCGATGGCGCTTCCATGCCCGAGGATCTCGTCGCCGCCGCCGTCGAACTCGGCTATCACGCCCTCGCCCTGACCGACCACGACGGCATGTACGGCGCGATGGAGTTCGCCCGCGCCGCGCGCGCCGCCGGACTGGCTCCCATCACCGGCGCCGAACTCACCCTCGCCGACGGCTCCCACCTCACCCTGCTGGCCGCCTCCATGACCGGCTACGCCAACCTGTGCCGCCTCATCTCCGCCGCCCACGGCGGTCCTGGCTGCGAGATTCCCGACCCCGGACCGGACCCCGACGACGACCTCCGCGAGCCGCCGGACCGCCGCGCGCCGCGTCTCGATCCGGCCCTCCTGCCCGCCCACGCCGCCGGGCTGATCCTGCTCACCGGCTGCCGCCAGGGCGCGCTCTCCCCGCTGATCGACGACGACGACCCCGCCGCCGCCCGCCGCCTGCTCGCCCGCTACCGCGACTGGTTCGGCCCGGACAACGACTACGTCGAACTCCAGCGCAACCTCGTCCACGGCGACGAGCGGCGCGTCCGCGGCCTCACGACGCTGGCCCGCGACCTTGGCCTGCCAGCGGTCGCCACCGGCAACGTCCACTACCACCGGCGCGACCGCAGCCGCCTGCAGGACGTGCTGGTCGCGATCCGCAACCGCACCACGCTCGACGGCGCGCACCGCTTCCGCCGCCCGAACAGCGAGTGGTTCCTGCGCGATCCGGACGCGATGGCGGCCCGCTTCGCCGACCATCCGCTGGCCGTCCGGGCCACGCTGGAGATCGCCGAGCGCTGCGCCGGCTTCGATCTCACCCGCGACCTCGCCTACGTCTTTCCCGAGTACCCGACCGCCCCCGGCGAGACCCCCGATGACGTGCTGGCGCGCGCCTGCCGCGAGAAGATCGGCCTGCGCTATGCCCCCGAGGAGCGCGCAGCGGCGGAGGAGCGGCTGCGCGAGGAACTAGGGCTCATCGCGCGGCACCGCCTGGCCGGGTTCTTTCTGCTCTACCGGGACCTGCTGGAGATGGCCGCCGAGATCGCGGCCGAGTTGCGGGGCCCGGGAGCCCCCTCGGCCACCCTGCCGCCCGGCCGCGGGCGCGGCTCCTCGGTCAGTTCCATCGTCTGCTACCTGATCGGCCTCTCCCACATCGACCCGCTCGCGCACAATCTGATGCTCGGCCGCTTCATCAACGAGGAGTTGAGCTCGGTTCCCGACATCGACCTCGACTTTCCCCGCGAAATCCGCCATGCCCTGATCGAGCGCGTGCACCAGCGCTACGGCGCCGATCACGCCGCGATGGTCTGCGCCTTTCCCACCTACCGGTTGCGCTCGGCCGTGCGCGACGTCGGCAAGGCGCTCGGCCTGCCCGCCGCCGACATCGACCGCATCGCCAAGCTGAGCGAGCCCCGCTCGGCCCGCGAACTCGGGGCCGAACTGGCCCGCATGCCCGATTACGCCTCGCGCCTGGCGGTGCCCCCGTGGAGCCACCTCGTCGACCTGGCCGAGCAACTCGCCGGGTTCCCCCGCCACGTCTCCCAGCACTCCGGCGGCATGATCGTCTCCTCGGCCCCGCTGGTCGGTCTGGCGCCGGTGATTCCCACGGCGATGGAGGGCCGCTACATCTGCCAGTGGGACAAGGATTCCTGCGAGGACGCGGGCTTCGTCAAGATCGACTTCCTTGCCCTCGGCATGCTCTCGCTGGTGGAAGAATGCCTGCAGACCATCGCGAAGGTCGGCAAGGATCCGGTGGACCTGAGCCGCATCGACTTCACCGACCCGGGGGTCTACGACATGATCTGCGCCGGGGACACCATCGGCACCTTCCAGATCGAGAGCCGGGCCCAGATCCAGACCATCCTGCGCACCCAGCCCCGCTGCCTCGAGGATCTCGTCGTGCAGGTCGCCATCGTGCGCCCTGGCCCGATCCTCGGCGGCGCGGTCAACCCCTACGTGCGGCAGCGCGAGGAGCGCCGCCGCGGTCTCGCCAGCGAACCGGCGTACGACCATCCGCTGCTGGAACCGGTGCTGCGGGAGACGCTCGGCGTCATCCTGTACCAGGAGCAGGTGATCGGCGTCTCGATGGCGCTGGCCGGGTTCACCGCCGGGCAGGCCGACCA
>JBJTKE010000188.1:0-3414 GCA_046096285.1 Chloroflexota bacterium | reverse complement strand
GCTACCCGCGCCGGCGCAGGATGCCGCGGCCGTGCCGGTCCGGTCCGGGTGTTCGTTTGCCACCTTGCGCCGCGGGTTCCTGCCGGGAACGCCGCGCGATGATGGTTTCGGCGCGGATGCATCCCTCCTCCATGACCGGCGCGGGAGGTCCCGGTGGAGTACACGGAACGCACCCCGGAAGAACGGCAGGACCTGCTGGCGCAATGGCGCAGGGCGCACGAAGCCGTTCATGGCGTCGTTGTCCGATCTCACCGACGAGGCGTTGGATGAGATCGCGCGGCCGGTCACCGAGGACGTCGACGAGCAAATTCGCGAGGAGGCGATCCGGCTTCAGCGGCGGGCGGGTTGAGCAGGATGCATCGTGCTGTTTGACGCGAATCAGGAGCGGCCGGGGCGGCCGCAAGGCAGCCGCCCCGTTTCCCGGCGGGCGCTCCGTGCGGCCACAGCATCCCCTTCGCCGCGGCCGCGATGTGGCGCGAAGACAACCCGTACTTCTCCAGCAGGTAGTCGTTCGGCGCGGATTCGCCGTAGACGTCCTGCCAGCCGATGCGGCGCAGCCGGGTGGGGTGGTGCGCTGTTCCGGTGGGCCAGTCTGGATGTTCGGTTGTCGCCTCGCGCTCCGCGTTCCTGCCGGGAACGCTGCGCTATGATGATTTCGACGCGGATGCATCCATCAACCTTGACCAGAGGCGGGAGACCCCGATGGAGTACACGGAACGCACCCCGGAAGAACGGCAGGAACTGCTGGCGCAATGGCGCCGGGCATATGAGGCGTTCAGAGCGGGGTTGTCTGATCTCACCGACGAGGAGTTGGATGAGATCGCGCGGCAGGTAACCGAAGAAGTCGATGAGAAGATTCGCCAGGAGGCGATCCGGCTTCAGCGGCGGGCGAGTTGAGTGCAACGGGTCGTGCTGTTTGACGCGAATGTCGTCGTCAGCATGCTGATCGCCAGCCAGAAGCCAAGTTCGGTGATGAACTCGCTGGTCGAACTTGCGTTGGCGGGCGCATACCTGCCAGTGGTCACCGCTTCAACCCAGGCTGAAGTGCGTCACACGATTGAGCGCAATCCCAATCTGCGGCGGAGGATCTCGAACAAGGCTATCGAGGAACTCTTTGTGCTGCTTGCGGCCGGCGTTGGCCGATGCCTGCCGCCGCGCAACCCACTGACGAGGATTTGCCGCGACCCCCGTGACGACTACCTCATCGAGGAGGCCCGCGTGTGCGGAGCGACCCATCTCGTCACCGGCGATCTCGACCTGCTCGTGCTCGACGGCGCCTTCCCGTTCCGCATCATGACGCCCCGGCAGTTCGCGGACGATTCGGGCTGGGCGGTCTGACCGGACACGGCAGGCCAGCCGACGCGGGCAGCCCGAGGGCCAGCCGTCCCGATGTCGCTCCCGGAATGCAGGGACCCTACAGCATCCCCTTCGCCGCGGCCGCGATGTGGCGCGACGACAACCCGTACTTCTCCAGCAGGTAGTCGTTCGGCGCGGATTCGCCGTAGACGTCCTGCCAGCCGATGCGGCGCAGCCGGGTAGGGTGGTGCTCGGAGAGGGTTTCCGCGACCGCGCCGCCCAGCCCGCCGATGATGGTGTGGTCCTCGGCGGCCACGATCCGCCCGGTCCGCGCGGCGACGGCGACGATGGCCTCCACGTCGAGCGGCTTGATCGTCGGCAGGTGCAGCACGCTGGCCGAGACGCCCTCCGCGGCCAGCAGGTCGGCGGCCTCGAGGGCGCGGACGGTCTCCACGCCGGTGGAGATGATGCCCACGTCGCCGCCGTCCCGCAGCAGCACGCCGCGGCCGATCTCGAAGCGGTAGTCCGGGCCGAAGATGACCGGGCTCGCGTCACGGGTGACGCGGAGGTACATCGGGCCGTCGTGGCGCATCATGGCGTCCATCGCGGAGCGCAGTTCGGCGGCGTCGGCGGGGACGATGGTGACCACCCCGGGCATCGCCCGCATGATCGCGAGGTCCTCGACGCTCTGGTGGGTCTTGCCGGTCTTGCTGGTGAGGATGCCGGAGTAGGCGCCGCACATCTTCACGTTGAGGTGCGGCTGCGCGATCACCACCCGGATCTGTTCCAGCGCGCGCTTCACCAGGAAGGGCACGAAGGTGCTGATCCACGGCACGTAGCCGACCGTGGCCAGCCCGGCGGCCACGCCCAGCATGTTCTGCTCGGCGATGCCCATCTCCAGGAAGCGGTCCGGCACGGCGTCGTTGAAGATGTCGGCGCGGGTGCTGTTGGCGAGGTCGCCGTCCAGCACCAGCAGGTCCGGGTACTCCCCGGCGAGGGCGACGAGGTGATTGCCCCAGGCGTCGCGCAGGGCCTCGAGCGGGGCGTCGGCGAGGGGAACGGTCGGGGTCAGCGTCGGCGCGGCGGTCATGCCCTGCCCTCCAGCGCGGCTTCCTGCGCGTCCAGTTCGGCCAGCGCGCGCTCCAGTTCGGCGGCGCTCGGCACCTTCGCGTGCCAGAGGTAGTCGCCCTCGGAGAAGGAGATGCCCTTGCCCTTGACGGTGTGGGCGACGATGCAGGTCGGCCGGTCCGGGTGGGCCAGGGCGGCGTCGCAGGCCTCGCGGATCGCGGCGTGGTCGTGGCCGTCGCATGCGACGACGTTCCAGCCGAAGGCGGCGAACTTGCCGCCCGGGTCCTCGATCGGCGTCTCCCGCGTGTGCCCGGAGGGGTGCGGCCAGCGGTATTGCGGCAGGCGGTTGTAATCGACGATCGCGGTCAGGTTGGCAAGGCCGTAGCGGGCGGCGGTGAAGGCCGCCTCCCAGACCTGCCCCTCCTGGATTTCGCCGTCCCCGAGGATCACCCAGGTGTGGAAGGGCAGCCCCCTCATCCGCGCCCCGAGGGCCATGCCCACCCCCGGCGAGTGCCCCTGCCCGAGCGATCCGGTGCTCATGTCGAGGCCGGGCAACGCCTTCATGTCCGGGTGGCCCTGCAGCCGGGAGTTTGCGCCGTCGAAGGTCGCCAGTTCGGAGACCGGCAGGTACCCGCGCAGCGCGAGCACCGTGTAGAGCGCGATCGAACTGTGGCCCTTGGAGAGGATGAGGCGGTCGCGCTCAGGCCAGTCCGGGCGGTCCGGGTCCACGTGCATCCGGTCGAAATAGAGGTTGACCAGCAGGTCGGTGACCGAGAGCGGGCCGCCCACGTGTCCCGCTCCGGCGGTGTGGATCGACTGCATGATCAGCCGCCGCGTCTCGATGCTCCGGCGCTGCAACTCCGGCAGGGAGGGGCGCGGCCCCACGGCGGCCCGGGCGCGGCCCGGTTCGGCTACGGTCATCGCTGCTCGACCTCCCACGCATCCCGGCGCGTCCCGGCGCGTCAACGAATGCATTCAACCTGAACCCTGAACCCTGAACCCGAGACCCTGAATCGTGACCCGTGGAGTGTACCCCGCCGCCTCCCCCGT
>JBJTKE010000187.1:0-9496 GCA_046096285.1 Chloroflexota bacterium | reverse complement strand
CGAGAGGCCCGCGGCCAGACGCGCGGCCTGCCGCACTATTTCCGCGCCTTCGTAGTGCTCAGCCATCCTGGACCGCGCCACGGCCGACCCCAGGGCGTTTTCATCCCGCACATGCTCGGCCGGCCGGCCGAAACGGCGCATCATCTCGTTGTGGAGCGCGACGACCTCCGCCACCGCGAGATGCCGGGTCGCCATCTCATCGATCCGCGAGGTATTCGAGTCCCGGCATCAGGTCCTCCCAGGCCTCGTCGAGGATGGCCTTCAATTCAGGACTGAGCATCGGCCGCTGCTCCACCGGTGTCAGTTCCAGCGCGACCAACTGCCCTTCCTGCAGGTGATCCCGCTCCATCATCTCCTTCGGCACGGTCACCACGTAGCTGTTGCCCACCTTGCGAACCGTCGTGACAATCATGGCCGTCCTCCCACAGTAGTCATCGTATGCCTTGAGTATACAACACGCCCATGCGCCGCCACTCGACGCATTCCCGCGCCATGCCGGACAATCCGGCCAGCGACCGACGTATGCCATCACCCGCCGTAGCTGGAGTTCCCGATGACCGACGCCACGTCCACCGCCAACGCCGACGCCGGCCTCGCCAAGGCCTACGACCCCCGCCTGGTCGCGGCCGGCGTCTACGACCGCTGGGACCGCGCCGGTCACTTCCAGCCCCACGGCGACCCGGACCGCGCCCCCTTCGTGGTGGTGATGCCCCCGCCGAACGTCACCGGCGAACTCCATATCGGCCACGCCCTGTTCGTCACCGTCGAAGACATCATGGTTCGCTGGCATCGCATGATGGGCGACCCCACCCTCTGGACCCCCGGCGCGGACCATGCCGGCATCGCGGGGCAATGGGTCGTCGAGAAGGAACTGCGCGCCGAGGGGCTCACCCGGCACGATCTCGGCCGCGAGGCCTTCCTCGAGCGGGTCTGGGACTGGATGAACCGCTACCGCGGCCGCATCCGCGAGCAGTTGATGCTCCTCGGCGCATCCTGCGACTGGACCCGCTTCGCCTTCACGATGGACCCCGGCCCCTCTCGCGCCGTCCGCCGCGTCTTCAGGCACCTGTACGACAAGGGACTCGTCTACCGCGGCGAGCGACTCATCTCCTGGTGCCCGCGCTGCATGACCGCGCTCTCAGATCTGGAAGTGGTCCACTCCGACGACGCGGGCCATCTCTGGCGGCTCGCCTACCCGGTCGAGGAGACCGGGGAGATCATCGCCGTCGCCACCACCCGCCCCGAAACGATGCTTGGCGACACGGCCGTCGCCGTCCACCCGCAGGACGACCGCTACCGGCATCTCATCGGCAAGCACGTCCGACTGCCAATCATGGACCGGCTTATCCCGATCGTGGCCGATGAGCATGTCGACCCCGCCTTCGGCTCCGGCGCGGTGAAGGTGACGCCGAACCACGACCCGAACGACTTCGACATCGCGAAGCGGGCGGGACTGCCCGGCATCACCATCATGAACAACGACGGCACGATGAACGCCGAAGCCGGCCCCTTCGCCGGGCAGACCGTGGCCGGGGCGCGCACGGGCGTCGTCGCCATGCTGGAGCGGGAGGGGCGCCTGCTCGGCGTGGAACCGCACCGCCACGCCGTCGGCCACTGCCAGCGCTGCGACACCGTGATCGAGCCGCTCATCTCGGCGCAGTGGTTCGTCCGCATGGCGCCGCTGGCCGCGCCCGCCATCGAGGCCGCGAACGATGGCCGTCTCACCTTCGTGCCGGATCACTTCAGGACCGTCTACCTCAACTGGCTGGAGAACATCCACGACTGGACCATCTCCCGGCAACTCTGGTGGGGCCACCGCATCCCGGTCTGGACCTGCCAGTCCTGCGGCGAGGTGACCGTCACCGACGAGGAATCGATCCCCGCCTGCCCGGTCTGCGGCGGGCCAGTGGAGCAGGACCCGGACGTGCTGGACACCTGGTTCAGCTCCGGGCTCTGGCCCTTCTCCACCCTCGGCTGGCCGGACGACACCGGGGACCTGCGCCGCTTCTACCCGTCCTCCGTGATGGAAACCGGCTACGACATCCTCTTCTTCTGGGTCGCCCGGATGGTCTTTTTCGGCATGGAGATTCTCGGGGAGGTCCCGTTCCACACGGTCTATCTCCACGGCACGGTCCGCGACATCGAGGGCAACCGGATGTCCAAGACCAAGGGCAACGTGATCGACCCGACGAAGGTGACCGCCGAGTACGGCGCCGATGCCCTGCGCTTCGCGCTGGTCACCCAGTCCAGCCCCGGCAACGACCTCAAACTGGACCTGCAGAAGGTCGAGGACGCCCGCAACTTCGCCAACAAGCTGTGGAACGCCACCCGCTTCGCGCTGCGCCCGATCGCGGAGTCGCCGATCGTCATGGACCACGGCGGGGCGGCCCGGCCCCACGGCAATCTCGCGCTGGTGGACCGCTGGATTCTCTCGCGGCTGGACGCCACCATCGAGGACGCCACCCGCCTGCTCGGCGCGCACCTCTACGGCGAGGCGGGCAAGGCGATCCGCGAGTTCGTCTGGTCCGAACTGTGCGACTGGTACATCGAGGCCGCGAAGGTGCGCCTCAAGGGCTCCGGCGAGGAGCGGGCCGCCGTGGCCCAGACGCTGGCCTACACGCTCGAGCGCAGCGTCCGCCTGCTTCACCCCTACATGCCCTTCGTGACCGAGGCGCTCTGGGCGGAACTGCCGCATCACGGGGAGGCCCTGATCGTCGCGCCGTGGCCCGCGGCGGCGGCGCGGGACCTCGCCGCCGAGGCCGAGGTGGGCGCGCTGATCGACCTCGTGCGGGCGATCCGCAATGCCCGCACCGAGGCGAACATCGAGCCGGGCACGTGGATCGCGGCCACCGTGCACGCCGGCGCCCTGGCGCCCGCGTTCGCGCGGGCCCGGGCGGAACTCGCCAGCCTCGCCCGCATCGACGCCGACCTGCTCACCATCACCGCGGACCCGCCCGGGCCTGCCCAGGGCGCGCTGACCGCCGTGGCCGGCGACGTCGTCGCCTTGCTCCCGCTGGCTGGCGCGGTGGATCTCGGGGCGGAGCGGGAGCGCCTCGGCAAGGAACTCGCCGAGGCCATGCTCGAACGCGAGCGGGCCGACCGGCAACTCTCGAACGAGAGTTTCGTGAGCCGCGCCCCGGCGAACGTGGTGGACGTGCAGCGCAAGCGCCTGCAGACCGCGATGGAGCAGATCGCGCTGCTCGAGCAACGCCTCGCCGAACTCGCAGGATGAGGAGCGCCCGGGCGCAGGAGCGCACGGTCGCGGATCCAACCCGGTCCGCGCCTACGGCTGGTCGCGGACCTCGATGGTGATCTCGACGGTTTCGCCGTCGTCGAGCAGGCGGAGCACGGTCACCCGGGCCGCGTCCTCCGGCACGTCGAGGGTGTAGGGGGAGGCGGCGAGATCGGCCTTGCGGGTGTCCCATCGGGGGACGACGATTTCGGCGACGGCGAAGCCGCTGGCGCTCGCCTGGCCGCGCGCCAGCGACACATTCGACCCGTCCGGGCCGCGGCGGACCTCGACCAGCCAGTCGCTGGCGCCGAGGTCGTTGGTTACGCGCAGGGTGGCCGCCGCGCGGCCTCCCGCCACCCGCACCTTCCGCGAGCGCTGCCCTCCCCCCAGCATCCCGGCCACCCGGCCGGCCAGAGCAAGATCGCGCCCGGTCCCATCCGCCTGCCACAGATCGAACCAGAGGGTGCGCCCGGCCTCGTTGACCACCGTGACGTCCACGTTGCCGGCGTAAGCGCCTGCGCCGGCGGCGCCGGGTTGGGCCACGCGGCCCTGCGCCCGGTGGCGGCGCTTTCTCCGCAACCGCTGGTCGTGGCGGCGGTCCTGCCGCCTGCGGCGCTTGCGGGACTGCCGGCGCTCCCCGGCTCGCGCATTGCGCCCGTTGACGCAATGGCCCTCCCGGCAACGCCTGCTGCAGCACTGGCTGCCGGAGGAGCACGCCATCGAGGCCGGACGGCAGCGTTCCTCCGCCTCGGCAAGCGCGCCGGGAGCGGCGCTCGCGGCGATCACGACGGCCCCCGCCACCGCGCGGCGCGACATCCGCGTGGCGAAGGCGCGGGCGAGACGATCGACCAGCGGCGTCTGGCTTTCCTGCTGCCGGATCATGACCCCTCCGGGCGCTGCGCGGCGAGCCGTCCCCGCCATCTGCACGATACGCCGCCGCAGGGCGGGCTACCATCCCTTTTTTGCCGTAGCGCAATGTCAGGATGCGCCCGATGAGCGGAGGGCCGGGCCGGCAACAGGACCCACGGCGGGAGGCGTCGTCTGCCCGACTGCGGCTCTCCCGGTCGACGGCCGACGCCGCCCGGGACCTGCTCGGCTGGCTGCTGCAGGCCGACGATGGCCTGACGCTGGGCCGGATCGTCGAGACGGAGGCCTACCTCGGCCCCGAGGATCCCGCCAGCCACGCCGCGATGTACCGCACCGAACGCGTCGCCATCATGGGTTGCGATCCGGGCCTCGCCTATGTCTACCGCTCCTACGGCATCCACGCGATGCTGAACGTGGTCGCCCACGAACCGGGCGGCGTCGGCGCGGTGCTGATCCGGGCGGTGGAACCGCTCGCCGGCGCCGGGCTGATGGCGGAGCGGCGCGGGCTGCCGGCCGGCGATGCCCGGGCGCTGTGCTCGGGGCCCGGGAAACTGGCCCGGGCCTTCGGCATCACACTGGAGGACCACGGGCGCGACCTGCTCGCCGACCCGGGCCTGCGGCTGATCCCGGCGCCGGGACCGCCGCCCGATGCCGTGGCCAGCGGCAGGCGGATCGGCATCACCCGGGGCGCCGAGGCCGAACTCCGCTTCTGGGAGCGTGGGAACCCGCACGTCTCCCGGCGCTGACGGCCCGGCCGCAGCCGTTCAATCGAAGATCGTGGTCAGCCACGGCCACGGCATGCGGCCGTCGGCGGGAATCGGCGGCTGCGGCGGAATCAGGTCGTCGAGCCGGTCGCGAAGTCCCGCCGCCCACGCCTGCTGCTCCGGCTTGCCGGATCCGGGCGGCGGCGGGTCGAGCGGCGATCCGATGCGCACCCGCAGGGTCTTGCCCCGCCACAGCGGCTTGCCGCCGGCGATGGCCACCGGCAGCGCGCGCCTGCCGGACTCCATCGCGAGAAAGGCCACGCCGCGCTGCGCCTCGCCCATCCGCTCGGGAAGATCCTCGAGGTGGCGGCCCCCCTCGGGGAAGATGCCGAGCCGCCCGCCCCGCTCCAGCACCGCGAGTCCGGTTTCCAGCGCATCCCGGTTCAGCATGCCCCCGTTCTCCACCGGAGCAAACCCCGCGCTCACGGCCAGCACCGCCCGCTTGAACCGGGTGTTGAACAGCCCCGCCCGCGAGGCGAGGAAGATCACCCGCGGTTCGGGCGGCAGGGCCAGCAGCAGCAGGAAGCCATCGATCCAGTTGCGGTGGGGCCCCCCCGCCACGATCAGCGACTCTCCGGGCGGGATCATCTCCCGGCCCTCGATCTCGAAGCGGAACCCGAACACCCGCCTGCCGATGAACGCGATGCCGGCGCGGCAGAACCGCGCCTGCCACGGCGCGCCCGCCGCGGCCCGGGCCTTGCCGGCCGCCGATTCGCGGCTCATCCCTCGCCCTCCGCCGGTTCCCCGAGGGCGTAGCCGCGGAACAGCCAGAGCCCCGCCAGCACCACCGCGGCGGCGGCCGGACCGATCAACCTGACGCCAAGCGGGTGGGCGGCGGTGTTGCCGAGCATCATCAGCCCCGAGAGTGCGACCGGCGCCACCGCGCTGGTGGTCTTGTCGACGAACCCCTGCGCGCCATAGTAGGACCCCTCGCGGCGCATGCCCAGCCGGTGCGCTTCCTCGTCCACGATGTCCGCCAGCAGCGCGGCCGGGAAGACGTAGGCGCCCGCCAGCGCGAAACTGCCAATGAACATGGCGGCAAGCGCCTGCGCGGGCACGGGAACCGGCAGCCCCGGCGCCGCCCCGACCAGCGCCAGCAGCGGAAGGGTGGCCACCGTCGCCAGCATGGCCGTCCGGTAGGCCTGTCGCTTGCTCGTGCGGCGCGCCAGCCAGCCATAGACCGGCACCCCGAGCGAGATGCCGGCCACCGCCGCCGCCGAGAGCCACGACACCCACCGGCCGGTGTCCGCCGCCTGCAGGATCGCCCCCGCGTAGTAGGGCAGCGCGCCGATGACCATGCCGATCGCGGCGGAGAAGCAGACGAAGGCGGGCAGGAACGCCCGGAAGTGGCCGTTGCGGAAGGTGGTTTTCAGCCCCTCGAGCAAACCGACCTTCGCCGGGACGCCATCCCGGTCCAGCCGCTTCCAGACGCCGAACAGCCCGATGTACCGGGTGACCAGCGCCAGCACGGACATGGCGACCGCCATGCCGCCGATGCCGAAGCGGTCGGCCAGCACGCCGCTGGCGACCAGACCGAGGGCGGCCCCGAGGATGCCGAAGTAGACCCGGGCCGAGGCCAGCGCGAGCCGGTCGGCGTCGCGCCGGGCAATCTCGGGGATGAGGGCGTCGTAGGGCGCGCCGGCGAGCGCGGCGAAGAGATTGCTGCCCTGGATGGTCAGCACGAACCAGAGGACGATGCGGCCCGTGCCGCTCTCCTCGGGCGGGTTCATCAGCAGGGCGGCCGTCAGCGCCCAGGCCGGCGCGCCCAGCACGATGAACGGCGCGCGGCGGCCCCAGCGGGATGTGGTGCGGTCGCTCCACCAGCCGACGATCGCGTCATCGAAGGAGCCGAGCACCCGCATCAGCGCCAGCAGCACCCCCATCAGCCCCAGCGAGAGCAGTTGCGGCAGGCCGCTGTCCGGCGGCGGAGCGTAGAGGTAGAGCAGCCACGCCGCGCGGCTCTGCAGCAATGCCTCGGAGCCGAGCGAACTGCTGGCGAACAGCAGCCGTTCCCGTCGCGGCAGCGAAGCCAGCCCCGGGGCGCCCGTCCCGGCCGATGCGCCTCGTTCGCTCGCCATTGGCTCTCCCGCCGCGGCCAACCGCCCCTCGCCACGAATCCTGCACCGTGCTGCGCCGGTGCGCCACCGGCCCCGGTTTGCCTCGCCGGATTCGTGCCCCCGGGAACGCGGCGCTGCGCGGCGGGCCGGTTGGTGTACCCTCACCAGCGTCCGCCGCCGGTCAGCGGAGATCTGGGAAGCGATGCCGGTCAGACTGCTCGACGAAGCGACCATCGGGAAGATCGCCGCCGGGGAAACCATCGAGCGGCCCGCTTCGGTGGTCAAGGAACTGCTGGAGAACGCACTGGACGCTGGCTCGCGCCGGGTGCGGGTGAGCGTGCGCGACGGCGGGCTGGGCCTGATCGAGGTGGCCGACGACGGCGCGGGCATCTCCCCCGGCGATCTCCCGCTCGCCATCCAGCGTCATGCCACCTCGAAGCTTTCCGAGTGGGAGGACCTCGACCGTCTCGCCTCCCTCGGGTTCCGCGGCGAGGCCCTGCCCAGCATCGGCGCGGTCAGCGACCTGCTGATCCGCAGCCGCACCCCGGGCGCGGACCACGGCGCGGAGATCCGGGTGCGCTTCGGCGAGACCACGGCGGCGCGGGCCGCGGCCGGGCCGCCGGGAACGGTCGTCAGCGCCCGCGACCTGTTCGCCAACGTGCCGGCCCGCCGCAAGTTCCTTCGCCAGCCGTGCACGGAGTCGGGGTACATCACCCGCGCCGTCGCCGCCTACGCCGCCGCCTACCCGGAGACGGCGATCGAACTGGTGATCGACGACCGCCGCGCCTTCGCCACCACCGGCAGCGGCGACCCGGTCGCCGCCGCGCTGGAGGCGTTCGGACCCGAGACCGGCGCGGCCGCCCTGCTGCTCGAGCCGCTCGAGCCGAGCAGCGCCGTCGAGGGCCACGCGGCCACCGGCTGGGTCGCCGCGCCGACCCTCACGAAATCCCACCGGCAGGGCATCATCCTCTTCGTGAACGGCCGCTGGGTCCAGAACCGGGCGCTCGCCTTCGCGCTGGAGGAGGCCTACCACTCGCTGATCATGGTCGGCCGCCACCCGGTCGCCTGCGCCCATATCCACCGCGACCCCGCGCTGGTGGACGTCAACGTGCACCCCACGAAGGCCGAGGTGAAGTTCGTGGACGAGCGGTCAGCCTGCCGCGCCCTCTCTCGCGCCACCCACGCCGCCCTCGCCCGCGGGCCGCGCGGCGATCTGCCCCGGATCAACTTCGAGCCCCCGCCCTACACCCCGTCGCCGCCGGAGCAGCGCGGCTTCACCATCGTCCCCGGCCCGGAGCCGCGCCCGCAGCCCAAACCCTCGCTGGCGGCCCCGGAAGCCCTGCCAGCCCCGGACGAGCCCGCCGCGCCGCGCCATCCTTCGGGCGTCCCGGTATTGCGCGTGCTTGGTCAGGTCGGCGGCAGCTTCATCATCGCCGAGGGGCCGGACGGCATGTACCTGATCGACCAGCACGCCGCGCACGAGCGGGTGATGTACGAGAAGATCCTTGCCGCGATGTCCTCCCGCGACATGGCCCGCCAGCCCCTGCTGGACCCATTGGTCGTGGACCTCTCCCCCGGCGAGATGGCGATGTACGAGAAATCGCGGGATGAACTGGCGCAGGTCGGGTTCGAGATCGACCCCTTTGCCGCCCAGTCCGTCATCATCCGCGCCGTGCCGGCGATGATCCCCCGCGCCGATCTCGCCGAGCGCCTGCACGCCATCCTCGACGAACTGGCCGACGGCGGCATGGGCGAGAGCTGGCTCGACGCCGTGGCCATCAGCACCGCCTGCCACACCAGCATCCGCGCCAACCAGACCCTGAGCATCCCCGAGATGCGCGAACTGGTGGCTGAACTGGAACGCACCAGCCACCCCCGCGCCTGCGGCCACGGCCGGCCCACCATGCTGCACATGACGCGCGGCGATCTGGAGAAGCAGTTCAAGCGGTGACGCCGCCCGGGCGGCCCGCCGCCGGCCCCGGTTCAGGCGAAGACGTCCGACACGGCGATCGAGAAGCCGGGCAGCACCGCGCCGCCTTCGAGCACGTCTCCCTCGTGGAGCGTCAGGTGTTCAGCCCCCGGGGAATGCACGGAGATCGTCCGCGCCGCCGGATCAACGACCCACACTAGCAGGGCCCCAGCGGCGAGGTAGCGCGCGACGCGCTGCGGCATCTCGGCGGCCGTGTTGGAGGGCGAGCGGACCTCCACGGCAAGATCGGGCGCGAGCGGGGCGAATCCCGGGAGATCCCGGTCAGGTATGTTGCGCGCGTGCGAGACGAACGAGATGTCCGGCGCAAGCACGGTATCGGGGTCGGCCCCCAGCAGATACCCGCGTTCCGGGCCGACGATCCCGAGATTGCGCTCCCGGAGATACTGCCAGATCGTGCCCTGCAGCACCGAGACGATACGCCAATGCTCTTCCTTCACGGGCGTAATCGGCAGCATCACTCCATCCAGCAATTCGCCGCGCTCGTCATCGGGCAGGGCGGCGAGTTCGGCGGCGGACATCGGGCGTGCGGCGACCATGGCGACCTCCTGCGTGCTGCCCTCTCAGGCGAAAAGGTCCGACACGGAGA
>JBJTKE010000186.1:0-2767 GCA_046096285.1 Chloroflexota bacterium | reverse complement strand
CGCCGCCCGCCCCCCCGCCGCGTCCCGCGCTCCAACGAGCCCCCGTCCCGGCCCCGCCGCCGGCGCTGCCCCCCGTTCGGGGGGCCCCCCCCGCCCCCCGCGCCCGCGCGGGCGCGGCCCCTCAATGGTCCCACGCGGAAGGCCAGAACACCACGCAACTTGGGCCGCAACTTAACCCGCAACTCTTGTGGCGGAAACAAGCTGGAATCAACGTTTTATAACAGCCAATGCAGGCCCAACGGGCGGGCGGCAGGGGTTGGCGGCGGGACTGCGCCTCGCGCGGCGGCGCGGCGGCGGGGAAGCGCGGCGGGCGTCAGTCGCTGGTCTGCCAGTCGATGCCCATCTGGCTGAGCAACCCGCCCAGGTCGGAGGCGTTCCGGATGCCGGCGATCCTGCCGCAGTCGAGCTGGACGAGCGTGATCCCGGTCCAGGAAACGCCCGCGCCGGTGGGGGGAGCGCCGTGGAGCGGGCCGGTCATCGTCGCGGTTGCGGTCCAGCGGGCCACCAGCAGATGGCCATCCCAAAAGGAGAACTGGACGGTGTAGTCGAGGTCGGGCATGGCGGTGCGGAAGGCCTCGACCTGCGCGGCCAGGTCAGCGCGGACCGTGCGCCCATCGCCGTCGGGGTCCGAGTCGCCGTAGTCCTCGGCCAGCAATCCGTTCAGCATGGCCAGTTGCCCGCTCTCCCAGACCTGCTCCCAGAGCCAGATCAGCGAGTCCGACGCGTTCCCGTTCTCCGCGCCGCAGTCGTCACCGAGAAACGGGGACGGCGACATGCCGCCCGGGCTGAGCCCGGGGCCGGCGAGCGCGGCGGTCACCTCGTTGTCGGCCAGCACCCCGAGGTCCGCCGCGCGTCCGATCTGGTCGACTTCCATCCAGGTTTCGGCGATCCGGCCGCACGTCATCCGCATGATCCCGATGCCGTCCCAGGCGACGGGGTTGCCAGTAGGCTGCGCCCCGCGGAACTCGCCGGTATGCACGCCGGAGGCGCGAAACCGGACCGCCACCAGGTCATCCCGCGCGGCGACCGCGAGCGGCGCATAGGCCAGCGAGGAGAAGGCGGCAATGGCGCCCGCGTAGGCATCCTTGACGAAGCCGACGCGATCGCCATCGGCGATGGCCGCGCCGTTGTAGATGGTGTCCGGGGTCATCAGCGCGTCCCACTGGCCGAGATCGTCCGCCCCGATCGCCGCGTACCACGCGAGCGCGACTTCGAGGTTGGTCTCGGCCGAGCCCGGGCCGCAGGCGGCGGGCGCCGGAGCGGCCGCCGCGGGCGTGGCGTTCGCGGCGGCCGCGGGCCGCGCCGCGGCGATGAGGAACAGGGACAGCAGGGCAACCGCAGCCACAACGCGCATGGACACCGCCTCCATCGACCGCACGTGGGTCCGTGCACGGGAGCCGCCGGGCGAACGGCCGGGGAGGTCATTCTATCGCGGCGGCATCCCGCCGGGAGCGTCACCGCCTGCGTCCGGTCGATGGCCGCTCCGCGTGCGGCCCGGGCCGTCGCCGTCGCGGCCGCCCCGGCGCGGGCCTCCGACGGGGCCGGGATCGCGCAGGACCGTGCCGGCGAACGAGTCCCTGTCCGCCACGGCCGGTGCGCGGCGGGCAGCACGGGGGCAGCGCGATCGATGACGCCGGGGCGGGAGCGCGCGGCCGGACCCGCCGCCCGATGCGGGAGCGGACCGCGGCGAGCGGGGCGGTCCCGGGGAGTCCCGCCGGATGGGCCACGGCTAGCCGTCGTCGCCGGCCATCGCGCGGGCAGGGCGGGCAGGGGGCACCCCGGTTCAGGGCCTCCAGTCGGCCCGAATCGCGTCCAGCAGGGCGGCGGCATCGAACTCGGTCCAGGCCTCGGCGATGCGGCCGCACTCGAGGCGGAGCATGGTGATGCCGGTGTAGGCGATGGGCTCGCCGGTGGCGGGCACGCCGAGGTAATCGCCGCGCATCGTGCCGATCCCGGTCCAGCGGGCCACCACGAACTCGCCGTCCGAGAAGACCAGGTCGGCGGTGTCCATCAGGTCCGGCACGGCGGCGCGGAAGGCGGTCACCTCGCCGGCGATGTCCTGTTGCAGGGATGCGCCGTCGCCGTCAGGGTCGCTGGCGGCAGCCTCCGGGCTGAACAGGCCGTCGAGCAGGGAGACCTCGCCGGTGTCCCACACCTCGTCGTAGACGAAGAAGACCTGCTCGGCCTCGCGCCGGGAGAGGGGCGGGCAGTCGGCGGCATTGGCATCGGTATCGGCATCGGCATTGGCATCGCTGGAGGAGGCTGGCGCCGCCTGGGCCGCGCCGGGGAGCATGGCCCGCACCACCGGCACGTCCTTCGCGGTCCCGAGGGCCGTCATCCGGGCCAGTTGGTCGATCTCGTTCCACATGTCGGAGATGCGGCCGCAGTCGAAGCCCATGATGAAGATGCCGTCCCACGCCGCCGCGTTGCCGGTGGCGGGATTGCCGCGGAACTCGCCGGCGTTGACCCCTTCGGCGCGGTAGCGGACGGCGGCGTAGTCGCCGTCCACGACCGTGGCGAGCGGGGTGTAGACGACGCCGGGGAAGCCGTCGAGCACGCCCTGGTAGATGTCGATGACGGCCTGCGGGCCGACGGCGTCGGAAACGGTGGCGGCGGCGTAGCGGGTGTCCGGGGTCATCAGGGCGTCGAAGCGCGAGAGGTCGCCGTCGGTGATGGCCTGGACCCAGGCGAGGCGGGCATGGGCGCTATCCCGGTGCGTCAGGCGCGACGTTCGTACATCGCGGAAGGATAGCCCGAACCGCGCCGC
>JBJTKE010000185.1:0-5207 GCA_046096285.1 Chloroflexota bacterium | reverse complement strand
CCCGGGTATCGGAGCGGGAGTTCCCATGTCTGTTCCTGGCGCCATCACCGACGCCCCGGCCTCGCCGGCCTCCGGCCCACCCGCGGGCCGGTTTTCCGGCTTGCGGGCCATCGAGGGCAGCCGCGCCTTACCGGCGCTGCTCCTCACCCCGATCCTCATCTTCTTCCTGATCTGGAACGTGGTTCCCCTGATCTGGCTGCTCGGCGTCAGCTTCTACCAGTACAAGGTCACCGCCGCCAGGCCGCCCAAGTACGTCGGCTTCGAGAACTTCATCGACCTCTGGAAGAGCGCCGAGACCTGGGGCCTGCTCAGCCGCACCCTCTCCTTCATGGTCCTCACGGTCGGCATCGCCACCATCCTCGGCGTGCTCCTCGGCCTGCTCTTCTGGGGCAGCGCCGGCATGCCCGGCCGCCGTCTCGCGCTCACCCTGCTCTTTTCCCCGATGGTGCTGCCGCCGGTCGCGGTCGGCACCTTCTACCGGCTCATCTTCGAACCCCAGTTCGGCATCGCCAACCACATCACCGACGCCCTCATCGGCAAGCGCTTCGACTTCCTCGGCAACAAGGACCTCGCCTTCGCCTCCACTGTTGCCGTCGACGTCTGGATGTGGACCCCGTTCATGATCCTGATGACCCTCGCCGCCCTCGGCTCGGTGCCCAAGGCAGAGCTCGAGGCCGCCGAGGTCGACCGCATGCCCTGGCCCAAGCGCCTGTGGTACGTGGTCCTCCCCCACGGCAAGTTCATCCTGATGCTGGGCATCCTGCTCAGGACCATCGACGCCTTCAAGACCACCGATCTGCCCTACCTGATGACCAACGGCGGCCCCGGCAACATGACCGAGTTCGTCGGTCTCTCGCTCTACCGGACCGGCTTCGAGGCCTTCCAGATGGGCAAGGCGTCCTCCCTCGCGATCATCACCCTGCTGGTGGCGATCGCCTTCGCCTCGATCTACCTCTACGTCCTCAACTACCGGGAAATGAAGGCGGCCCTGCAATGAGCGAATCCAAGTCCTGGAAGCAGCGCGGCTACTACCTCCTGCTCTGGATCGTGGCGCTGATCTTCTTCGCCCCCGTCTTCTGGATCTTCCTCGCCGCCTTCAAGACGAGCGGCGACCTCATCTCGCCCGAGTTCAAGCTCTTCTTCAGCCCCACCCTCGACAACATCGAGGTCATCCTTCGCAACCCGAACTTCTGGCCCTATTTCCGGATGAGCTTCATCCTGTCCATCGGCTCGGTGCTGATCGCGCTCGTCGTCTCCTTCCTCGCCGCCTACTCCTTCTCGCGGTACAAGCCGACCGGCACCAACTTCATCCTGTTCCTCCTCCTGTCGGTCCGGATGGTCCCCGCTTCCGCCGTCGTCGTGCCGGTCTTCCTCATGTACGCCGCGGTCGGCGCCCTGAAGTCCTTCACCGGGATGCTGCTCTTCTATGCGATGTTCTGCATTCCCTTCTCCCTCTGGATCCTCAAGGGCTTCCTCGACGGCGTTTCCCTCCGCTTCGACGAAACCGCCCTCGTCAACGGCGGTTCCCGCTTCCACGTCATCACTCGCGTGGTGCTGCCGCAGGTCAAGCCCGGCCTCGTCGCCGCCGCGATCTTCAACCTGATCTTCGTCTGGAACGAGTTCCTGTTCAACTACATCCTCGGCGGCGCGGGCAGCACCATGATGCCGGTCATGCTCGCCACCGGCGTCAAGCAGGGCGGCATGACCGACTGGAGCTTCATCGCCTCGCTCAGCTTCATCTACGTCCTGCCCCCGATCATCATGATCTACTTCTTCCAGAAGTACCTGCTGGTCGGCATGACCTTCGGCACCGTGCGCGGCGAGGTGTAGGCCATGAAGAACGTCGATACCGTCGACCCGCTGCTGGAGGTCGCCACCGACGAGGGCAGGATGCTGCAGGTCGGCGATCTGCTGCTGCCCGAGCACGGCGCCAGCGCCTACCTCGACGGTCCCTACAAGGTTCCCTTCGCCGCGCGCTTCCAGGGCATCCTGATCGCGGTGCTGCTCGTCGGCATGATCCTTGTCGCCCAGCAGTTCTCCAAGCCGGTCTACCAGTTCGGGCTGCCGCTGCTGGTGGTCGCCGCCTTCGCCCAGATCGCCTTCGGCAACATCCCGCCCACCTCCGGCTTCCGCAAGTCGATGGGCCTGTTCCTGCTCACCTGGGCGATCATCGCCGCCCTGATCGCGCTCAGCGTCTTCCTGGCGCCGACCCTCATCGGCCTCGGGCGCAAGGGGTAGTGCCGTGACCGCCGCTCCCGTTCTCGAGTTCCGCGACATCCGCAAGACCTACGGCCGCACCGACGTGCTGCGCGGCGTCAGCCTCGCCATTCCCGCCGGCGATTTCATGGTCCTCTACGGCGCGCCCGCCAGCGGCAAGTCGGTGCTGCTCCGCATCCTGATGGGCCTGGAAAACGCCGACAGCGGCGCCATCCTGCTGCGCGGCCAGGACGTCACCCGCTGGGCCGCGGCCGACCGCAACATCGGCTACGTCCCGCAGTCGTTCGCCCTCTACCCGCACATCAGCGTCCGCGACAACATCGCCTACCCGCTCGAACTCGCCGGCATCGGCGCCTCCGCCGGACCGATCGTCGATCGCGCCGCCGAGATGCTCCGCATCACCGAACACCTCGACAAACGCCCGGACCAACTCTCCGGCGGCCAGAAGCAGCGGGTGGCCATCGCCCGCGGCATCGCCAAGCAGTCCGATCTCTACGTGCTCGACGATCCGCTCGCCGGGCTCGACTTCAAACTGCGCGAGCAACTGGTCGAGGATCTGCGCGCCCTCAAGAGCGAGACCAACGCGACCTTCCTCTACGCCACCTCCGATATCGTCGAGGCCATGACCCTCGCCGACACCCTCTCCGTGCTGGACCGCGGCGCCGTCGTGGAGACCGGGTTCCCGGCCGGCCTGTACGACGCCCCCGCCAACCTGCGGACGATGGCGCTGGTCGGCTTCCCCACCGCCAACTTCCTCCAGGGCACGGTCGGCACGGACAACGGCCGGGCCATGCTGCAGACGCCGCTGTTCGCCTCCGAGGTGGAACTCCTGGCTCCGGTAGAGGGCCCGGTGATCGTCGGCCTGCGGCCGGAACAGGTGCGCGTCTCCACCGGCGGCGAGCCGGGCGCCGGCGTCGCCCTGCCCGCCCGCGTCCTCCTCCGCGAGGATCTCGGCGGCGAGGAAATCGTCTACCTCGAGGCGCAAGGCCAGACGCTCACATCGGTGGACCGGCACACCCTCGACCACTCCGGCGACGGCGAGGTGACGATTCACATTCACCCGTCCGATCTCGCCCTCTTCGATCCTCGCGGCGGCGGCCGGGTCGGGCGGGGCATCGGCAGCGACAAGGGGCAGGCCTGACATGGCTGACGTTCGCGTCGAGAACCTCCGCAAGACCTTCGGCACGCTCAACGCGGTCGATGACGTCAACTTCTCCTTTCCCGAATCCTCGGTGACCTGTCTGCTCGGACCCTCCGGTTGCGGCAAGACCACCCTCATGCGGATCATCGCCGGCCTCGAAACGCCCACCGCCGGCGACGTCTACTTCGGCGAGCGGCGGGTCACCGCGCTCCCCCCGCGCGACCGCCAGATCGGGATGGTCTTCCAGTATCCGGTGGTCTACAAGGGCATCACCGTCCGGCAGAACATCGAACTGCCGCTCAAGTCGGAAAAGCTCGCCCCCGCCGAACGGACCCGCCGGGTCAACGACGTGATCGAGATGCTGACCCTCGGGCCGGTGGCGGACAAGGACGTCTCCCGGCTCGACAACGGCACCCGCCAGAAAGTGTCGGTCGCCCGCGAGGTCGCCCGGCAGCCGCGCATCATCCTGTTCGACGAACCGATCACCAACGTCGACGCCACCGCCAAGTTGCAGCTCAAGCGGGCCTTCAAGGAGGTCACCCGCCGCCTCAGCCAGACCATCGTCTACGTCACCCACGACCAGACCGAGGCGATGACCCTGGCCGACCAGATCGCCCTCATGCGCGACGGCCGGATCGTCCAGTGCGATGCTCCACGAGAGCTTTACAACCACCCGGCGGACCGCTTCGGCGGCTGGTTCCTCGGCAATCCGGGCCTGAATTTCTTCGATGCCGAACTGGCCGGCGACGGCCGTTTCCTGACCCTGGTCTCCCCGCTCTTTCCCTCCCCGGTCGCTGTCGAGGGCGAGGGTCTCGCCCCGGGCGCCGTGACCCTCGGCATCCGTCCCGAGCAGATCCTCGCCAGCCACGCCCGGTTCGACGGCGCGGTGGCCGCCGAACTCCTCCGCAAGTCGATCCAGATCGGCGGCCAGTACCTGCTCGCCGTGCAGGTGGGCCAGCAAGCCGCGCCGTTCAAGGCCAAGGTCAGTCACGACGCGGGCGCCGCCCTGCCCGACTCCGGGCGCATCTGGCTCCGCCTGCCGCTCGACCGGGTGACCCTTTTCGGCCCCGATGGCGGCCGTCTCGCCGCCCGCTTCCCGGCAGGCGGCGCCGCAGCAGCCTGATCTCAACCCCGTCCGGCCGCCGGGCCGGCCCGCGAACGCTCCAGGAGCCCCGCCGTGTCCCCGCGCCCGCTCTATTTCGGCACCAACTTCAAGATGCACCAGACGCCCGCCGAATCCGCCGCGTTTTACGACGCCCTGGCCGGCGACGCCCCGCGTGAGTCCGGCGTGCAACTGTTCATGATCCCGCCGGCCACCTCGCTGGCCGCTGTCGGCGCGGCCGCGGCGGCGCGCCCCGCCGGCATCTGGATCGGCGCGCAAAACATGCATTGGGCAGCCCAGGGCGCCTACACCGGCGAGATTTCCGCCCCGATGCTGGTTTCGCTCGGCGTCGATCTCGTGCTGCTCGGCCATGCCGAGCGCCGTGGCCTCTTTCACGAGCGCGATGAGGATCTCAACCGCAAGGTCCTCGCGGCCGCCGAGGCGGGCCTCAAGGTGCTGCTCTGCGTCGGCGAGACCGCCGACGAACGGCGCTACGGCGTCGGCGACGAAACGGTGCTGCGGCAACTCAAGATTGGGCTGCACGGACTCGACCCCGCGCGGGCGGCGCAGATCCTGGTCGGCTACGAGCCGGTCTGGTCCATCGGCGAGGGCGGCATCCCGGCCAGCCCCGGCGACGTCGCCCCGGTCGCCGCCACCCTGCGCGGCGCGCTCTCCCGGCTCTTCGGCGCGGGCGCCGAGGCCATCCCGGTGCTCTACGGCGGCAGCGTCAACCCGGAGAACGCGGGC
>JBJTKE010000184.1:0-2287 GCA_046096285.1 Chloroflexota bacterium | reverse complement strand
GCCCGACATCCCCCTCCTCGACCTCACAGGCGCGTCGCCCCGCCCCGTCGATGCCGTCATGCTCGGCGAACTCGACGCCTTCGCCGCCGGGTACGCCGCCCGCTACGGCATCATCGGCGCGTCCTGGGCCGTCGTCTCCGGCGGCGAGGTGGCAGGCGTGGGCGCCTACGGCGTCCGCGATCTCGGCGGCACGCTGCCCGTCACCCCCGACACCCGCTTCATGATCGGCTCCGTCACCAAGAACATGACCTCCTTCATGGCCGCCTCCATCGTCGACGACGGCCTCGCCTCCTGGGACACCCCCCTCGCCGATCTCATCCCCGGCTTCGCCCTCGCCGATCCCGCCCTCGCCGCCCGCATCACCCTCGCCGACAGCTTCTGCGCCTGCACCGGCATCCCCCGCGACGACTTCCCGCTCATCCTCGCTCCCACCGCCTCCCCCGCCGACATGCTCGCCACGCTCGCTGGCATCGACCCCGTCTCCCCCTTCGGCGAGGCCTTCAATTACAGCAACCAGCTCTATGCCGCGGGCGGGTTCGCCGCCACCATGGCCGCGGGCGGCGCACTCCCCGCCCTCTCCCGCGAGTACGGCCTCGCCATGCAGGACCGCGTGCTCTCCCCCGTCGGCATGGCCTCCTCCTCCTTCCGGCTCGAGGACGTCCTCGCCTCCGGCAACTACGCCTCCCCCCACTCCATGAATCTCCGGGGCCAGACCGTCCCGGTCTCCCTCCTCTCCGAGGACCATTTCGTCACCCCCATCGCCCCCGCCGGCGGGCTCTGGTCCACCGCGCCGGACATGGCCCGCTATCTCGCCACCCAGCTCGCGGGCGGCGTCGCCCCGGACGGCCAGCGCGTGGTGTCGGAGGAGAACCTCGCCGTCACCCACGGCCAGCGGATCAACATGGACCCGGCATTCACCGCCTCCGTGCCGCCGCTGTTGGGCAACACCTTCGGCGGCTACGCCCTCGGCTGGGGCATCGGAACCTGGAATGGCCTGCCCCTCCTCAGCCACTCCGGCGGCACCCTCGGCTTCAACGCCGAAGTCGCCATGCTCCCCGGCGCGGGCGCGGCCATCGTCATCCTCACCAACGGCGGCCCCAACGCCGTGACCTTCAACCAGGCCCTCCAGTTCCGCTTCCTCGAACTCCTCTACGGCGTCGATTCCTCCGGCCCCCTCTTCGACGCCACCGTCAGCCTCAGCGCGGCCGGCATCGAGGCGTTCGCCGCCTCCATCGCCGATGCCCCTCCGGCCGACCCCGCCGCCCTCGCCCCCTTCGCCGGCGCATGGACCAACCCCGACATCGGCACGCTCCGCATCTCCATCCAGAACGGCGCGGCGTTCGCCTTCGTCGGCGGCCAGCGCAGCGGCCTGCTGCTGGCGCCCGACGGCCTCGTTCCCGCCTCGCCCGACGCCACCCCCGCGGCAGATGGCGCGGACGGCGCGGACGGCGCGGACGGCGCATCGGCTGGAACCCGCTACCTGTTCCTCGACTCCGCGCTCGCCTCCCCCAACGCGATCCTCACCCTCTCCGAATCCCCCGACGGCCCCCGGGCCATCCTCGACCTCGCCGGCGAGCGCCAGCAGCGCTACGAGTTCGCCCGCGCCGGGGAGTAATCCCCTCCCGATCTCTCGCCCCACCGCCACGAAAAGCCCCGCTCCCTCGCACAGGGAGCGGGGTTTGCGGTGAGGGCAGTTTCCCGCAACCGCCGCCTTTCACCCCGACCCCGACGAAAAGCCCCGCTCCCTGTGCGAGGAAGCGCGGCGTACCCTTGCGACGGGGGCGACGTGTGGCGGGCGCGGGCGTCGCGGGCGAGGGCTGCCGCCGGTTGAAGACCGCCAATCGTGAACCTGTCCGGCGGTGGGCTCGCACGGGGAGGAGGGTTTGGGCCGAGGGCCGATCGCTGGCCCGGCCCGGACGTTCAACCCTCTCCGGGTATGAGCCCGTTCACCCGACCACCCGCCCCGGCTGTCCCGGCAGGCACGGCTGCTCCACCTCCGGCGTCAGCCGGATCGCCACCAGCGGCAGCGGCGCGCCCCGGTCGTTCCGCACCGGCCCCGCCTCCCGGTCCGACGCCGCCAGCCCCTCGTCCCGCAGCAGCCGCGACCCCGCCGACAACGGCCCATCCGCCGACCCCGCCAGCCACGGCTCGGCCGGCGGCTCCGCCCGGTCCGCCACCATCACCTCGACCCCGTGCACCGGGTGCGCGGGCAGCCATTCTCCCGGCGCCAGCGTCGCCCGCGTCATCTCCAGCGTCATCCACCCGCCGAACGCGCAGGGCCCGCCAC
>JBJTKE010000183.1:0-12101 GCA_046096285.1 Chloroflexota bacterium | reverse complement strand
TCTACTGGTTCACCGAATATCCTGACCGCGATCCGGCGCGCCCGGTCGACGACGCCGGAGACGATCGCAACCTGGCGGATGACCTCGGGGCCCGACCCGGCGACCAGTGGTTCCTGCCCGAACACCTGGCGGCACCGGTCGATGAGCTCACCGAGGGCCAACGGCTTGGGAGCGGCGGCGATCACGCCAATGCAGGGGCCGCCTTCCGGCATGCAGGCGAAATCCCGGCTCTCCACCTGCAGCCCGAGCCTGCGCGCGATGCCGGCGTTGTTGCCTACCTCGGGATGGGCGTCGAGCGGGAGGTGCCAGGCCAGCAGGCTCATGCCATGGCGGCGCATGCAGGCGGCGCGGGCGTCGTCGACCGGGCGCGCCGGATCGCGGTCAGGATATTCGGTGAACCAGTAGAGGCCGTGATGGACCAGCGCCGCCTGCGCCCCCCAGGCCGCTGCTTCCTCGATGAATGTCATGTTGGCGCTGACGCCCACCGCGAGCCGCGAGACTGTTCGCGCGCTGCCCTCGACCTGCAGTCCGTTGACGCAGTAGTCGGTCATTTGCCCGGGATCGAGGTAGGCGTTGATGGCGTTGGCGATGGCGTGCAGGTCGGCGGGCATTGGGCATCCCTCCCGGTCAGGCGGCGGCTGCGGGTCAGCATACCCGAGCGTTGCCAGCGCTGGACGCTGCCGCTAGACTCGCGCATCCTCGCCCGCGGTGGCGCTTGCGAAAGGGAGCCGACATGCTGCTGCTGACCCGAGCCGATGTCCGCAGGCTGGTGCCGATGCCGGATGCCGTGGAACTGATGAAGCAGGCGTTCGCCGAATTGTCGGCAGGGAGGACCGCCTCGCCGCTGCGAACCGTGATCCCGGTGCGGGAGCACCACGGCGACGCCCTGTTCATGCCCGGCCATGTGCCGGCGATGAACGCCCTGGGCCTGAAGATCGTCTCGGTGTTCCGGGACAATCCCGCGCGAGGATTGCCGGTCATCAACGCGCTGGTCGCGGCCATCGACCCCGAGACGGGCGTGCCGATGGCGGTCATGGACGGCACCTATCTCACCGCGCTCCGCACCGGTGCGGTGTCCGGCGCGGCCACTGACCTGTTGGCCCGCCCTGACAGTCGCGTGCTTGCTTCCATCGGTTCGGGCGCGCAGGGGGTGACGCAGGTGGCCGCGGTCTGCGCGGTGCGGCCGATCGAGCGGGTCATCCAGGTGTACCGGTCGGAGGACAGGCGCGCGAAGTTTGCCGAGGCTCTGGCGACGGATTGGCCCGACCTCGTGCCGCTCGTCGAGTACGCGACGGACGCAAACGCCGCGGTCGCTCAGGCGGATGTGGTTTGCGCGGCAACGTCGGCGCGCACCCCGGTGTTCGCGGCGGAGGCCGTGCGGGACGGCGCACATGTCAACGCCGTCGGGGCCTACACCCACGAGATGCAGGAACTGCCCCCGTCGCTCGTGGCCCGCGCCACGGTGGTTGTGGACGCGATCGACGCGGTGCTCGCGGAGGCCGGGGATCTGGTGATCCCGATGAACGAGGGGTTGTTCGGCCGGGATCACATCAGCCGGGAACTCGGCGACGTGGCCGCGGGCCGCGCCCCGGGACGCACGAGCGCCAGCGAGATCACCCTGTTCAAGTCGGTCGGGAATTCCGTGCAGGATGTGGTCGTCGCGCGCCGGGCCTATGACCGCGCCCGCGCCGAGGGGGTCGGCGTCGATTTCCAGTTTGGCTGACAGGGCCTGAACGGCGGCCAACAGCCGCGCCCGTCGTGCGTCTTCATCGCCGTAGGGATGCTCCGTCCGTCTGTCCACTGCTCGCGGACGAAGCCGAACATGGCCCGGGCGCTCGATGCGCCTGACCTGGAGCGGCCTCATGCGGTCCGGGCCGATGGGCTCTCCCGGCCGATCCCCTTGGTGGTCATCGATGCGTGGGAGTGGGCCGGGGATTGCGCCGTGATGATGGGGTCGCTGCGCACCCGCGCGGGTTCGTCCGGAACTCGCACCCCCGGGGCGTTCGCTGCCCGGAGGAGGGCCGGCCCCCGCTGCGGGCCCGCGATGGGAGCATCGTCGAGCGGACCGGAGTCGGGGGCGTGACCGGACGAGGCGGCCGCCTGAAGGGACAGGCAGGAAGGGCGGCCTGATGGCCGCCGATGCGACCATTGCCGAGGAACAACACGGCCCCGCCGCCATGCAGGCGGCGGGGCCGGTACGTTCGGGAACCGGATCAGTCCGCGGCGGCGGCAGCCACCCGCTCGCCGCCGCCCAAAGGACAGCAACCGGATGGACAAACCCCATCGACGATGTGAGCGCGGAACTCCTCGGGGTACATCTTCATCATGCCGAGCAACGGCATGGGCGCCACCTGCCCGAGGCCGCAGAGCGACAGTTCGATGATGTGCTTTGAAGTCCGCTCCATGAGGGCGAGATCGCTCATCGAGCCCCGGCCAAGCCGGATGCGGTCGAGCACCTCGACCATCGCCGGGCTGCCGAGCCGGCAGGGAACGCACTTCGAGCAGGATTCATACCGGTTGAAGGCGGTCAGGTACCGGGCGTAGTCCACGGCGCACACGCTGGTGTCGAACACGCAGAAACCGCCGGACCCAAGCATGCCGCCGACATCGGTCAGGGAGTCGAAGTCGACCGGCAGGTCGAAATGCTCCTCCTTGAGCGGGCCGGCCGACACGCCGCCCGTCTGGATGCCCTTGAACACGGACCCGGGGCGCATCCCGCCCCAGCAATCCTCCATCAGGGTGCGCAGGGTGATGCCCATCGGCACCTCGACCAGCCCCGGCGTGTTCATCGGGCCCTGCACCGTCATCAGCTTGGTGCCCTTGCTGCCCTCGGTGCCGATGCTGGCGTACCACTCGCCGCCCTTGAGAATGACGTCGGGGATGTTGGCGAGCGTCTCCGTGTGGTTGGCGACGGTCGGACGCTTCCAGATGCCCTCTTCGACCGACCGGGGCGGCTTGGTCCGCGGCTGACCGCGGACGCCCATGATGGAGTACATGAGGGCCGACCCCTCGCCGCACACATAGGCGCCGCCGCCGGTGCGCACCCGGAAGAAGACATCCTTGCCGCTGCCGAGCACGTTGCGGCCGATCAACCCGAGCGCCTCGGCGTCGGCCACGGCCTTGCGGAACCGCTTGATCGCGAGCGGATACTCGCCACCGATGTAGTTGTAGCCCCGCTCCGCGCCGACCGAGATGCACGCGATCAGGATGCCCTCGAGGATGCGGTGCGGATCGCTCTCGTGGATCTTCCGGTCCTTGTAAACGTTTGGCTCGCCCTCGTGGGAGTTGCAGACGACGAACTTCGGCGTGGCGCGAGCCTTGCGGCCGCTCTCCCACTTGATCCCCGCCGGGAAACCCGCGCCGCCGCGCCCGCGGATGTTGGCCGCGGTGACCTCGGCGATGGCCTCCTCCTGGGTCATGTCGAACAGCACCTTGAGGTAGGCGCTGTAGGCCCCGGAGGCCATCGCGTCCTCGATGCTGCCGGGATCGATCACGCCCATGTTGCGGAGGACGATGCGATGCTGGTGCTTGAAGAACGGGTGGGAGGAGAGCGGCGCGATGCCGTTGAACGCCGAATCGCCGCGCACACCGACCGCCTTGGCCTCCAGTTGCCCGTCCAGCAGCGCCGCGGCTTCCCCTGGCTCGACGTTTCCGTAGACGATGGGAGGCTGGCCCGGTCGTCTGATTTCGACCCACGGTTCCATCCAGAGCGCGCCGTTGCCGCTGACCTCGCGCACGATCAGGTCGGTTCCGTAGCCGATGGCCCGGAACGCGTTGAGCACGTCCTCCGCGCCCTTGGGGATCGAAGAGGAGTCGAGACCGACGCTGACGACGGTGCTCGATCCGTTCCAGATCCCGTCCCAGCGCTCTTCGGCCTTCGCGCGAAAGGACTCGAACTCGCCGCGGGACGCCAGTCGGGAGTAGGCAGGCTGGTTCATCGCTGCTCCGCTCATCAGTGGTGCGCATCCTTCCAGCTGCCGCTGCCCGCGATCACCCGCCGCAGGACAGCGTTGAGACTTTCCGTGGTGAGGTTTCCGGCGTATTCGCCGTCGATCTTGCAGAAGGGGGCCTTGTCGCAGACGCCGAGGCAGCCATTGACCACCTGCACGGTGAGTTCGCCGTCGGCGGTGGTCTCGCCATCGGCGATGCCCCAGGTGTCCGCCAGTTCCTGAACCAGTCGCTGGCTGCCCATGACGTAGCAGGACATGCCGTGGCAGAGCAGCATGAAGTGCTTGCCGCGCGGCTGGGTCCGGAAGTCGGCGTAGAAGGTGAGCAGGCCGTACACGCGGGAAGCGGTCGTGCCGAGGTGCTCGGCGACCACCTCGGCCGCCTCGATCGAGACGTACCCGAAGCGCTCGTTCACTTCCTGGAGGGCGGCGAGGATCAGTTCCTGCGCTTCCTGGAAATCGCCGGGCTTGAAGTGGGACATGATCTCCCGGACGGCGTCAAGGTCGATCGGTTCCTCGACGACGACGGCTCCTGCCGCCGGTTGCACCAGTTCCGTCACCGCAGTCCTCACCTTCGTCCCGGCCGGGGCGCCCTGCGCGAACCGGCGGGTTGGCCAACCGGCGCGAGTATAGGTTTGCCCCGGCAGGCAGTCAACGCACCAGATGCCGCCCGGGCGACACCGCCGGAAACCACGCATTGTCCGCAACGCGCGCCCTGCCGGACGGGCCCGGCGCCGCAGCCGGTCAGGTCTTGCTGAACAGGCGCTGGAAGTCGCCGTCGAAGGCGTCGAGAAACTCGTGCATGTCGAGCACGTCGGCGGCCGCCACGGGATCGCCGGCCGGGGGCACGGGCTCGGCCGACCGACCCGGAGCGAACTCGTCGATGGCGGACTCGCGGCCGAGTTGCCGCAGCGCCAGCTGGGCTTCCCGGGAGTCGCCATCCCCGAGGACGGCCGCCACGAAGTTGCGGCCGTGGCACTCGGCGCAACTGACCACCATCATCCACATGTCCTCACGACGCGAAAGCACCTGGATGTCGTCGTCGTGAAATCGGTGATGGCAGGTGGAGCACCGCTCCATGCGGTTCAGGACGATGCGCTTTATCTGCTTCTCGGAGGTGTCCATGGGGTCGCCCTGCGGGGGGCTCAGTTTCCTTTCTTGCGGTCGAAATCGTCGAGGTCGAGGGTGTTGATGAAGTCGCGGAACGCGGAGAGCCGTTCGTCGTCCGCCCGCGTTTCGGGTTCAGCGCGGTCGATCAGGGTGGCGTCGAGGTCTTCCTCGTCATCGTCGTCGTCGTCATCCGAGCCGAGGGTGACCCCCGCCTTGTCCATGACCGACTCGTCCACGAGGATCGGGACGCTGACGCGGACCGCGAGCGCAATGGCGTCGCTGGGGCGGGAATCGATCTCGATGTTGCCGGAGGCGGTACTGACCACGACGCGGGCGTAGAACACGTCCTGGGAAAGATCGGTGACGACGATCCGCTCGACCGACCCGCCCATCTCGGTGATGATCGCCTTCATGATGTCGTAGGGCAGGGGACGCGCCGCGGAAACGCCCTGCAACTCCATCGCGATGGCCTCGGCCTCATAGGCGCCGATCCAGATCGGGAGGTGCCGCTCGCCGGCGACCTCCTTCAGGATGACCACGCGATGCTGGGTGACGAGGCTCACCCGTATCGATTCGACCACGGTTTCAATCATGTGCGGGACCTCCCGGAGGCCGGCGTCCGCGGGTGGAGGCGGCAGGCTGCGTGGATCAGGACGCCGCCGGGGCCGCGCGCCGACTGCGTCATTTTACACCGCGGCCGCGCTGCCGAACCAAGCGGAACACCCCACGGGTTCGCCTCCTGCGCTACGGAGCGGGTGTCCCGGATTCCGCGGCGCCGTCCGCCCGGTCCTTCTTCTGGCGATCCTTGCGGGGCCGGGTTTCACCAGTGCCGCCCGCCTCAGGCGACGCCGCGGGGAGCAGGTCGCCCCCGGCCGGCATCGGAGTGTCGGGAATCCCGGGGTAGTCCTTGTGGGGGACAAAGCCGAAGTCGGGCAGGGGCCAGTAGGTCACCCATGCCTTGCCGATGACGTTGCCGACCGGCACCAGCCCGAACACCCGGGAGTCCGACGAGTTGCCGCGGTTGTCGCCGAGCACGAAGACCGTGTCGGGTTCGACCGTGATTTCGCAGACGCTGTTGCCGCCGCAGCGGGTCGGCTCTTCGATGTAGGGTTCCTCGAGGACCGCGCCGTTGATGTAGACCTGGCCGCCGTCGAAGGAGACGGTCTCTCCCGGCAACCCGATGATCCGCTTGATGTAGGGCTTGTTGGACCGGGTCGGCGGGTCGAAAACGACGACGTCGCCGCGCTGCGGCGGATCGAAGGGGTAGAACCGCGTGTCCTGCCGGTCATCGCCGCCGGGCAGCATCGCGCCGACCGGTCCGAGGTCGATGCCGAGGTAGGCGTTGCGGTTGACGAGCAGCATCTCCTCGTTGTGCAGGTTGGGAACCATGCTTTCGCCGTCGACGCGGAAGTTCAGCACGACCATGCGGACGGCGAGAAAGATGATGCCTGCCAGCACCAGCGTCTCGATGATCTCGCGCACGGCCCCGCCAACCGCGCTGCCGCGGCCCGGCGCCGTCCGGGGAGCCGCGTCCGCCGCCGCGCCGGCGGGCCGTTCAGCCTGGGGATCGTACTGGGACATGCGCACCTCGCGAGAGCCGAACTCGAGAGAGGAGTTCACGAAAAACCGGGGGGGCCATGGCGGCCCCGCCCGGTCGCGTCATTGCCCGTTCATCCGGCGTGAAGAGCGCTACACCTCGTCGAGGCGGGCCTTCGTCTGGGCGGCGGCGTCGCCGACCGCCTCGCCGGCCGCGTCAGCCGCGGCGGCCGCGCCACCCGCGAGGGGAGCATTGGCCTCGGTCTTGAACTCCTTGACGCCCTGGCCAAGCGACCGGGCAACCTCGGGCAACTTGCCCGCGCCGAAGATGATCATGATGATCACGAGGACGATCACGAGTTCCTGCCAACCCAAACCAGCCATTGCGCTGTTCTCCTCTCATCGCGTTCCCGTGCGAGCCACGCCCGCGGGAGAGCATGTTGACGCGCGGGAGTATAGGACCGCCGAAAAAACCCGGCAATCCGCATCGCCGCGGCAGGCGGTCAGGAGGCCAGCCCCGCCACCGCCGCGAGCACCACGAACACCACCGACGTGACGATGGTGAACTGGTACAGCGTCTGTTCGACGCCGCGCCGGGTCCGGTTGATCGATCCGGCATCGCCGCCGAACGCCCCGCTGAACGACGAACCCTTCGTCTGCAGCAGGATCACGAGAATCAGCACGAGCGAAATGATGATGATCGCGATGTCGAGCGCAAGTTGCACGTTTCCGCTCCCGTCCTTGCGGCCAGCGAGCCCATGTTGCCGCGGGCGCGAACTCTAGCATACGCGTCCGGCAGGCGGCGCGGCGGTCAGGCCTCCGGAATGGCGGCCAGGCCGGGGAGGATGCGCCCCTCCAGCAGTTCCAGCGACGCGCCGCCGCCGGTCGAAATGTGGCTGATGCGGGAGGCCACCCCCGCCTGCTCGACCGCCGCGACCGACTCGCCGCCGCCTACCACCGTGAACCCGGGGCACGCGGCCACGGCCTCGGCGACGCCGCGGGTGCCCGCGGCGAACGGCGGGCGCTCGAACACGCCCATCGGCCCGTTCCAGAACACCGTTCCGGCCCCGGCGATTTCGCGGGCGTAGGCGGCCACCGTGGCGGGGCCGATGTCGAAGATGGCCTGGTCGGCGGGCACCGAGGCCGTATCTGCCACCGTTCCGCCCGTCGCGTCGATGGAGGCCGCGGTGACCACGTCGGTCGGCAGCAGGAGGCGCTTTCCCGACTCCGCCGCCCGTTGCATCAGTGCGGCCGCCGAGCCGAGCAGATCGCGCTCCGCCAGCGACCGGCCGACCTCGAGGCCGCGGGCCATGAGAAACGTGTTGGCCATGCCGCCGCCGATGAGCAGGCTGTCAACCCGCGGCAGCAGGTGCTCGAGGACCGCGAGTTTGTCGGAGACTTTCGCGCCGCCGATGACGGCGACGAATGGCCGCGCCGGCGCATCGAGCAACCGCTGGAGGGTGTCGGCCTCCTGCTGCAGAAGGAGGCCGGCGTAGGCCGGCAAGCGCTCCGCGAGGCCGCTCACCGAGGCGTGGGCCCGGTGGGCCGCGCCGAAGGCGTCGTCCACGTACAGGTCCGCGAGCGCGGCGAGGCGGCCGGCGAATGCGGGGTCGTTGGCCTCCTCGCCCGGATCGAAGCGGAGGTTCTCGATCATCATCGCCTCTCCCGGGCGCAGGCTGGCGGCCAGCGCGGCGGCGGAGGGTCCGGCGATGTCGGCGGCCAGCGGAACCGGTTGTCCGAGCAACTCCGCAAGCCGCGCCGCGGCCGGGGCCAGACTTGCATCGGGCGCCGGCTTGCCCTTCGGCCGCCCGAGGTGGCTGGCGACGATGACCTTCGCGCCGCGGTCCAGCAGGCCGCGGATGGTCGGCAACGCCGCCCGGATCCGCGTGTCGTCGACGATCCTGCCCTGCTCCAGCGGGACGTTGAAATCGACCCGGAGGAAGACCCGCTTGCCGGTGACGTCCGCATCAGCGACCGATCGTTTGGCCATGGGACCCTCCCGCAGACCGATCCGGCCGGCGGCTACTCGTCGTCGTCATCGTCGTCGTCGTCGTCATCGTCATCGTCGTCGGAGTCGTCGATGCCGGGGAATCCCTTCTCGCAGACCAGGGCGGCCAGTTCGGCGACCCGGCAGGAGTAGCCCCACTCGTTGTCGTACCAGGCGACGATCTTGACCATGTTGTCGCCGATGACCATCGTCGAGGCTCCGTCGACGATGGAGGAGCGGGGATCGCCGCGGAAGTCGCTGGATACCAGCGGTTCCATCGTGAAGCCGAGGATGCCCTCGAGTTCGTCGCTCTCGGCGGCCTTCTTGAGCGCGTCGTTGACGGCGCGCACGGTGGCCTTCTCCTCTGTCTCGACCACGAAATCGACGAGCGAGACGGTGGGAGTGGGAACGCGAACGGAGAAGCCGTCGAACTTGCCCTTCAGTTCGGGGATGACGAGCGCGAGCGCCTTGGCGGCTCCGGTGGTGGTGGGGATCATGTTGGTGGCGCCGGCCCGCGCCCGGCGGAGATCCTTGTGCACCCCGTCGAGGATGATCTGGTCGTTGGTGTAGGAGTGGATGGTGGTCATCATCCCCTTGCGGATGCCGAACTTGTCGAGAATGAGCTTGGCGACCGGGGCGAGGCAGTTGGTGGTGCAGGAGGCGTTGCTGATGATGTCGTGATCGCCCGGATCGTACTCGCCCTCGTTGACCCCGAGGACGATGGTGATGTCCTCGCCGGTGGCCGGCGCGGTGATGATCACCTTCTCGGCGCCGGCGTCGATGTGCTCCTCGGCCTCGGCAGCCTTGGTGAACCGTCCGGTGGACTCGATGACCAGTTCGACCTCGAGGTCCGCCCAGGGCAGGTCGCCCGGGTTCTTCTCCGAACTGACCTTGATGTCGCGGCCGTCCACCCGGATGGTCTTGGCGTTGGGTGAGCTGATTTCGGCGTCGAACCGCCCGTAGGTGGAGTCGTACCTGAGCAGGTGGGCGAGGCTCTTCGCGTCCTGCATGTCGTTGACGGCCACCACCTCGTACAGGTCGTCGTACCCGCCCTGGTGGATGGCCTTGAACACCTGCCGCCCGATGCGGCCGAATCCGTTGATGCCGACCCGGTAAACCATGTGCCCTTCCCTCCCTTTCCGAATCCAGTCGGCTCGCCCGGCGCCTAGCGGCGCGCCGCGGCGAGCGAGCGCGTGGCGGCCTCCCCGGCCGGCGCGGCCGCGAGGCGCGGCTCCCTCAGCAGTTCGAGCAGAACCCCGGACAACTTGTCCGGATCGTGGCGCAGGGGGTTGCGGTCGCTCACCACGTCCCGCTCCACGATCCGGTAGGCGTGGGGCGTGGCGCGCAGCGAGTCCGGCAGGATGGGGTCGATCGGCGCGCCGGGTCCGATCGCCAGTCCGGAAGCGGGATTGTCGTTGACCACCACGTCGTCGAGGACGCCGGCGCCGAGCAGTTCCTCGATCACCCGGACGTGGTCCGCGGCGTCGAGTCCGTCGGTCTCGCCGGGCTGGGTGGCGACGTTGCAGACATAGACGATCCGCGCCGGAGACCAGCGGATCGCCTGCGAGATCCCCTCGATCAGCAGGTTCGGGGCGATGCTGGTGTACAGGCTGCCAGGCCCGAGGACGATGAGATCCGCGTTGAGAATGGCGCCGAACGCGGGCTCGTACACCTTCGGGGAGGCTGGTTCCAGCAGGATGCGGTCGATCCGGCCGTGGTGGTGGCCGACCGTCGATTCGCCGCGGATCGTGGTGCCGTCCTCGAGTTCGGCGGCGAGATGCACGTTCTCGAGCGTCGAGGGCAGCACGCGGCCGCGAATGTTCAGCACGGACGCGCTGCCGGTGACGGCCCGCTCGAAACTGCCGGTGACCTGGGTCAGGGCGGTGATGAAAATGTTGCCGAAGGAGTGTCCGTCGAACTGGCTGCCGGCCTGGTCGAACCGGTACTGGAAGAGCCGCGAGACCAGCGATTCGTCGTCCGCGAGCGCGGCGAGGCAGTTGCGGATGTCCCCCGGCGCGGGAATGTCGAACTCGCTGCGGAGGCGGCCGGTGGAGCCGCCGTCGTCGGCGACGGTGACGATGGCGGTCAGGTCGAGGTCGTGCTTCTTGAGGCCGCGGAGGAGGGACGAGAGGCCGGTGCCGCCGCCGACGGCCACCACGGCCGGCGTCTCGCCGGACGGCAGCCCGCGGTGCCGGGAATAGATGCGGGCCAGGTCGCCGGATGCCTCGCCCTGCTTGACGAAGGGGCTGACGAGGGCGCGGCTCAATTGCCAGAGGCCCGCTCCAAGCACCAGCAGGCCGAGCGGCAGCACGAGCGCGAGCCGGAGTTCAATCGGGAACCGCTGCAGGGTGACGACCCGGACCACGCCGTCGAGCGCGCCCGGGACCGGGAAATTCCGATAGGCGAAAACGAGCACCATGGCGATGCCAACGCCGGTCAGCACCGACCCGGCGAGGATCAGCAACGCCCATCGTTTGATCCCCATGCCCGGCCGCAGCCAGGACCGCCAGTCGCTCAGGGAGGTCGCTCCGGTTGGTTGATGCCGGTCCGGCCGGGCGGTTTCCCGGCCCCGCTGGGGCGCGTCCGCGACCCGGACCGCGAGTATAGCACCGGCATTTTTTGCCCCCCTGTCACACGGTGGCCCGGGTGCACAACAATATGGTCGCGCGGCATGTGCGGCCCCGACCCCGCAGGGGCGCCGCATGCTTCCGGAACGATGGGCCGTACTCGCGCGTTCAGGATGGACACGCGGCCGGCCAGCGGCGCGGCGCCGTGCGGCGGCGGCCCCGGTGTAGTGGGAGAGGCATCGGCATGGACGGACAGCGATTCGATCGGATTACGGTCGCCTGGTCGCGGGGCGCGAGCAGGCGGCGGGTCATCGGCGGCATGGGAGCGGCCGCGCTTGCGTCGCTCGGGCTGCGGCGCGCCTCCGCCCAGATCGAGGTGCAGCGCTGCGGCGGCCTGATCGGCTCTGGCTGCCCCCTCGGCATGGTCTGCGTCGACGATCCGATCGACAACTGCTTCCCGGGCAGCGGCGGGGCCGATTGCCCCGGCATCTGCGTTCCCCAGCAGGCCAACCCCTGCGCCACGCTCCTCTGCCAGACGGGAACGGTGTGCTGCCCGCGGAACGGCGGGATCTGCATCCCGGTCGGCGCCGAGTGCGACGAGGGCCCGGCGGAGGACGAGGTCAAGTGCGGCGCCAACATTTGCGGCGCGGGCGAGTACTGCTGCAACCCCAGCTGCGGCACCTGCGTGCCGCTCGGTCAGGGCTGCACCAAGGAGTTCTGCGCGCCGCTGCCGATGGGCGGCAGTTGCGGGCCGGTGGTCTGCGCGGTCGGCGAGGTGTGCTGCAACGAAAGCTGCGGCATCTGCACCCCGCCGGACGGGTTCTGCACCCAGCAGTTCTGCCTGTAGCACGGGAAGTACCTGAAACGGGCGTGGGGGGGGGGGGGGGTGGTGGGGGCGGGGCCGCTGGGGGTTGGGGGGGGTGTGTTGGGGTGGGGGGGGGGGGGCGGCGCGGG
>JBJTKE010000182.1:0-4367 GCA_046096285.1 Chloroflexota bacterium | reverse complement strand
CGCCGTCGAGACCCCCCCGCCAGCGCCAGCGCCATCTCCAGCGCCAGCGTCGTCGCCCGGCTTCGCCGCGCAGCGGCCATCCCGGCAGGCAAGGCCGTCGCAGCAGTCCGCGCTCCGCTCGCAGGGCAGCGTCCGGTTCAGGCACCGGCACTCCCCGCCCCGGCACTGCCCGCCGCAGCAGTCGGCGTCCTCCTCGCAGGCCGGGTTCGCCGCCCGGTGGCTGATGCAGGCGCTCCCGGGGGCCTCCCCGCCGACGGCGCTCTGCCCCGTGGTCTTGCCGTCGCCGGTCGTGTCCGCCTTGCCCGTGCGCTGCTTGCGGCCGCCTTTTGCGCCAGCGCTGCCACCGTTCAGGAGCGCGCCAAGCGCGGCCGCGACGCCCGCCCGCCGCGTCGTCCCTGCCTGCAGCGCCCGCAGCGCCGCGTCGAAGCGTTCCTGGTCCATGCGATTCCCTCCCTGTGCTGGCTGGTCAGCGGTGGTCTCCGGTTGGCGGCTTGAGGCCGGTGGCGCTCCCGGCTGGAAGCGCGGATGCCCGCCCCATCACGCTGGTGGGACCGGGACGGCAGAGAACACGGTGACCGCACTGACGGCGGCCAGCGCCTCGGCAGTGGAGCGCAGGCCGTTGGAGCCAAGTCCGAGCGCCCGCAGCGCCGCATCGAACCGGTGACCGCCCATCGTCTGACCCTCCCCCCGGCAGGAGCGGCGGCCGACGTCCGCTCCAGCCTGCAATGGGGTCGAGTCTAGCGAGGGGCGGTCTGAAATTGGCCACAGGAACGGCTCAACCCCGGCTCAGTTTCCCCATAACCTCGGCTCAATCCTGTGCAACAACGCCGTGCCGGCCGCTGGCGCCGGGAAACCGCCGCTTCTCTGGCCCGGCCCCCGGGCGCACGGTTCGTCGCCGGGTCATCGTGGCGTCCGGTCCCGGACCGGAGCGCCCGCAGCCTGTTACCATGCGTCGCCGAGAGACCCTGATGAGCGAGGCTGGCGCTCGCGGGACGGGGGAACCTCCGGGAGCGACATGTCCGACCGGATGAAAACCTCCCGATCTGCGCTGGTGGGTGAGCGGTTGCGGCTGCTCAGGACGCGGGCGTTGCTGTCCCAGCTCGAACTTGCCGATCTCTCCGGGGTCAGCCGCGGCACCATCCAGAACATCGAGTCGGGCCGCACCGAGCCGCACGGCGCAACCCTGCGCCTGCTCGGCACGGCCCTCTCGCTCGACGGTCGCGACATCGAATGGCTCGTGACCAGCCAAGACGTCTCCATTCCGGCCCCAGGACCTGCCCTGACCCCCAACACCATGGAAGCGCCCTTTGTCGGCCGCGACGCCGAAGTGGCCGAGATCGCCGCCGCGCTCGCAAACCCCGCCACGCGCCTGCTCACCCTCACCGGCCCCGGCGGCATCGGCAAGACCCGCCTCGCCATCGAGGCCGCCGCCGCCGCGGCCGATCGCTTCCCGGCAGTGGACCTCGTGCCGCTGGCCAATCTCGCCGATCCCGGCGAGGTGCTTCCCGCCATCGCCGCCGCGCTCCGCCTGCCCCCGGCCGCCGGGCCCATCCTCGACCAGGTGCCCGCGGCGCTGCACGGGCAGCGGCGTCTCCTCGTGCTCGACAACCTCGAACACCTGCTCCCGGCGGCATCCGACATCTCCCGGCTCCTGCGGACCACGCCCGGACCGGTGGTCCTGGCCACCAGCCGCGAGGTGCTGCGGATTCCCGGCGAATCGGCCATGGTCGTCGCGCCGCTCTCCACCGCGGGCGCCGACTCGCCGGCGGCCGACCTCTTCCTCCGGCTGGCCCGCCGCTCCATGTCCGCATCCGCATTTCGGGTATTGGAAGACGCCGGCGACGACGACGCGATTCACGCGATCTGCGCCCTGCTCGGCGGGTTCCCGCTCGCGCTCGAACTTGCGGCGGCCCAGATGAACGTGCTCGCCCCGGCCACCCTGCTGGCGCTGATGCGCGACGCCGGCCTCGGCGCGCTCGGATCGACCCAGGTCGACGAGACCCGCCGCTTTTCCTCGATGGACAGCGCCATCGCCTGGAGCGTCGACCGCCTGTCGCCGGACGACCAGCGTCTGCTGCGGACCCTTGCGGTCTTCCCGGACGGCTACGGAACCGATGCCGCCTCCGCCGTGATGGCCAGCATCGGCGCGGCAGCGGACGCCAGCCCCGCACGGGTCGCGGCGGCGCTCGTCCGGCTCACCCATGCCCATCTCGTCCAGTCGCGTCCCCGCCCGTCAGCGACCGGCTGCGCCGCGCCGCACTTCACCATGCTGGAGCCGATCCGGCTGTTCGCGCTCGACCGCCTGCGGGAGGCGGGCGAGGAAGCCGCCGCCCGCCGCGCCCACGCCGAGTACGCCGCCAGCCGCTTCGCCACGCTCGACCGGCTGGTCCACGAGGATCGGATGGCGCTGGTCGAGCAGATCGAGCGGGAGTATCCCAACGGCCGGGACGCGCTCGACTGGGCGCTCGACACCGGCGACTTCGCCATCGCCAGCAGGCTCATCTCCTCGCTCAAGTACGTGCACAGCTTCCGCTATCGCGCCGCCGGCATCGCCAGCCAACTCGACCGGCTCATGGAGCGCTCGACCGCGCTGACCCCGCACGCGCGGCTCTGGGCGCATTACCACCGGGCCGAACTCGCCTCCCGCGAGGGAAACCTGGCCCGCCTCCGCGAGGTCCTGCTCGCCGCCATCGACGATGCGCAGGCGACGGCGGATCCGCTGCTGGAGGCGATGGCCCTGCTCTACTGGAGCTGCGACCTCGACGAGGCGCCGGAGGCCACCCTCGCCACCATCGCCCGCGCGGGCGCATTGCTCGGCGACGGCAGGGACACGACCGACCCATCGTTCCTGCAGGCCTGGCTGCTCATCCGGCAGGGTGTCGAACTCCACCGGCTCGGCCGCCTCCTGGAGGCGCGGGCCGCCCTCGAGGCGGGGATCGCGCGGAAAACCGCGGAGGGCCTCGAGGTCGGGAACGGCCCACCGCTCGCCCATCTCGGCCGCCTGCGGCATGACCTCGGCCTTCCCCGGGAGGCCGCGGAGACCCTCCTCGCCGCGCTCGATCACGCCGAAACGCTCAGCGACCGCTGGCTCCGCTTCCACGCTGCCCGCTGGCTGGCCGACGTCGCCCGCGGCGGCGGCCCGGAGGCGCGGGAGATCGCCGCCCTCCTCGACGCCGCGCTCGCCGCCGAGTACGCCGCCCACGCCTCCGCCCTCGACCCGGCCGATGCGCCCGTCACGGCCGCGGCCGCGCCCCCGCCGCTGCCGCCGCCGCTGCAGCTACCGGACGCGATCGCCCTCGCCCGGCGCCTGCCGTCGCTCCTGCCCGAACGCAGCAAACCCACGCCCCGCCCGACCCTCTCGGGGCTGCGCCTCGAATAGCGCCGAGCGCCGAGCCCCGGGAACGTCGCTACTCCACGTCCAGCCCGATCAACTGCATCAGCCGGAGCGCGTTCGTCGTCGTCGCGATCCCCGGCCGCAGCACGCGGTCGAAACTCATCTCCATTCCGGCCGGGCCCTCGTGCACCTCGTCCCGGAAATGGACCGGCACGGCGGCGACGGCCAGTTCCGGCGCGTCGCCCAGCGCGAGATCGTGCGTGGAGACCGCCCCGATCGCCCCGGTCTCGACCAGATGCCGGATGATCCGCCGCGCCGCGATCTGCCGCTCGGCGGTGTTCGTCCCCTGCAGGATCTCGTCGAGCAGGTAGAGCACCGGTGGCCCGCCCCCGGCGCGGGCCCGGTCCGCGGCATCCACCACCAGTTTCAGCCGCTGCAACTCGGCCATGAAGAACGACACCCCGCGCTCCAGCGAGTCCTGCACCCGCACGCTCGTCCAGAGCGCGACCGGCGGCATGGCCAGCCCCTCCGCGCAGACCGGCCCCCCCGCGCCCGCCAGCACCGCATTGATCCCGATCGAGCGCAGCAGCGTCGATTTCCCGCTCATGTTGCTGCCGGTCACCAGCAGGAACGACCCCGCCGGACCGACCGTCACGTCGTTGGCCTTGCGAACGTCCTCCGGCAGCAGCGGATGGCCGAGCGCGCGGCTGGCGAAGGCGGGCTCATCTTCCATATACATGGGATAGGGCCACGACGGGTTGTCGAACGCCAGCGCCGCCAGCCCGGAGAGCGCGTCCGCCTCCGCCAGATCGGCGAACCAGCCGCGCACCTCCCGCCCGTGCCGCGCCTGCCAGCGCTCCATCCCCGCCAGCACGTGCACGTCCCAGCAGGTGACCGCCGAGACGATCGCCCCGGCCGGCGAGCCGACCGGCAGCGGCATCCCCGCCAGCCGCGCCATCCGCCCAAGGTCCGCCGCCCGGCCCTCCTGCCCGGCCGCGCCGGGATCGAGGTCGTCCACCAGCGCGAGTTGGCC
>JBJTKE010000181.1:0-3506 GCA_046096285.1 Chloroflexota bacterium | reverse complement strand
ATGTGAAGGCGCATGTCACGAAGCCGGTGGCGGCGTTCATCGCCGGCCGGACGGCGCCGCCGGGAAAGCGGATGGGGCACGCCGGGGCGATCATCTCCGGCGGGTCCGGCACGGCGGCGGAGAAGATCGCGGCGCTCGAAGCGGCGGGGGCGCCTGTGGCCGATCGGCCGTCGGCGGTTCCCGGCCTGCTGCGGGCGGCGATGGGCCGCTGACCGGCGGCGAGCGGGAGGGGCGAGATGAGGATCGGGCCGCCATCGAGGAACACGCCGCGGCTTGCCGCGGCTGCGCTGGCGCTTGTGGTCGCCGCCGGGTCGCTCGCGCTGCCTGCCGAGGGCAGAAAGCAGGACCCGCAGGTCAAGGCCCAGACCGACACGGTGTCCGAACCGGTCGATCCCGGCGCGGTTGAGACCCCCACCGCCACGCCGCCCGATGGTACCGGCGACTCGACCGCCCCGGGCCTTCCCGGCATGCCCACCTTCCCCTCCATGCCCGGACAGGGCGCGCCCGACGAGGTCGGCGGCGTGATCGAACCGGGCCGGATCGCGCAACTGGTGCAGGAATGCGCGTCGATCTCGGTCGCCGGTCTGGCGGTGGCGGCGCACAACTGCGCGGGCGGCATCGACGTGGTGGGAACGCTGCCGCCGGACGCCCCGTGGACCGTATTCATCGCCTCGAAGGGTGGGTTTGTGATGGGCGCGCCCCGGGCGATGTCCGGGCCGGTCGCGGAGATCGAACTCCCCTATGCGGCCGAACCGCTGCGCAAGTGGGTGCGCCGGGAAACCGGCATCCGGCTCCGCCGCGACCGATGACCGCCGCCCGGCGAGGCCCGGCGCGGGCTCAGTACCCCACGTCGCCGTAAAGGACCGAGACTAAGTCGTCGATCGGGTACGCGCCGTTGACGTTGACGCGGCGGATGGTCATCGGGTTGTAGCTGTCGTCGAGGGCGGTCAGTCCGCCCCAGGCGAGGAACGCCATCTGCATGCCCGCATCCCGCACCGCCTGGGTGACATAGTCGTTGTACCCGCCAAAGGGATAGGCGAAACAGGTCACCGGATGGCCGACGATACCCTCGAGCCAAACCCGGTTGCCATGCACTTCCTCGAAGATTTCATCGTAGGAGAGGTTCTCGAGGTTGGGGTGGGTCACCGTGTGGCCGCAGACCTCGCCTGACGCGTCGAGCGCGCGGATTTCGTCCTCGGAGACGCTCGCGAAGTTGGGAAGGAAATAGGCGGCGCGGAACCCGTACCGATTCACCAGGTCGACAAAGATGGACTGGGATGGCCAGCCGTCGTCGATGGTGAGCATCACCGCCCGCTCCGGCAGCGGCGCGCCCCACGACCAGGCGGCCTGCAATTCGGAGGGGGTGATCGAGACGTAGCCGTTGTCCCGCAGCCAGATCAACTGGTTCTCGAGTTCCCACGGGGTGACGGCGTACGGCCCCGGGGTGTCGAGCACCTGGTGGTACAGCAGGATCGGGATGCCCTCCCGGCCCCAGGCGATCTCCGGGGCGGCCTGTACGCCCCCCCGGGCGGCGAGCGCGGCCGCGGCAACCACCAGTGCGCAGGCCAGATTCAACCATCGCGACCGGGGTCCGCGGCGCAGCGCGGCGCAGGCGTTCGAGGCCGTCATGTCGTCGACTCCCCTCCACCGGCCGGGCGGCGCCGCGCGGCTGCGCATCACCTCGCCGCGAAGCACCGGACCAACTCCCGGCCACTGACCGATGCGGTCGCGGCGCATCCCGACGCCGCGGCACGTCGCGCGGAGTAGAGCGGGTGGGTTGGGAATCCCGCATGCATTCGGGCCGTGATGTCAGTCATGGGTGAACGTATGCGGCCGGCCGCCATCCGCCTCGGGCGGCCGCGGCGTGCGCCCTGGCGACTCCCTTCCTGCTGCCAACGCTCCCCGGAAACGGGAACCTCGCGGGCGGTTGACGCCCGCGAGGTTCCCCTGTTCACGGCTGGGATGAGCATCGCCGCGGTCCGGCGGGTTCGTCAGTCGCGGGCGAACGCCGCCTCGGCCTGCCGCTCGAGATCGATGTACACGTCCTTGCCGACGTTCACGGCGACGCCCTGGATGGTGCCGCCCTCGAACTCGAAGCCGCTGCCGTACTCCTTGCTAACCGTGTCTCCTCTGTCGCGGCCGACGCAGAGACCGTCACCGGAGAGCATGAAGTTGGCCGGCTGGGTGCGCATCGGACCCTCGGCGACCTTCTTGTCGTCGATGAACAGGCGGGCCGTGCCGATGGACTCGCCGTACTGCCCGGTGCTCTCCCGCTCGAACTCCATGCCGACGGTGTGCTTGCCCTTCGTCAGCGAAGCCGAGGAGACGAGCTGCTGCTCCGGCGGGATGCCGAGGAAGTTGTAGACGTAGAAGAGCTTCCCGCCCTTGAGGAAGAGCGAGTGGCCGCCGAAGCGCGAACCGTGGGCGAAGATGACGCCCTGCGCCTCCTTGCCCTCGATGTCGATGTTGGCGAGGATCTTGTAGGACCGGCCGCGGATGTTGACCGCTTCGGCCTCGGGCACCTCGGCGGCGCCCGGGTAGTAGATGTAGGTGTCGCGCTCGGCCTCGTGCTTCGGCCGCTCCATCGCCAGCAGCTGCGGCGGGGTGCGGTCGTCGAGCGGCAGCACGTTGTACTTGCCGGCCTCGACGAACCACTGCTCGATCAGCGACTGCAGCTTCTCCGGATTCTCGGCCGCGAGGTTATGCGACTCGGACCGGTCGGAGTCCACGTGGTAGAGCTCCCAGACGTCCTTGTCGAACTCGCCCTTGCCGGAGATCGGGCCGTGGGTGGTGACGGCCTTCCAGCCGTCCTGCCACAGGCCGCGGGTGCCGAGCATGGAGTAGTACTGGATTTTCTTGTGCGTCTCGGCCTCGGGGTGGTCAAAGCTGTAGCGCATGGAGACGCCGGGGAGCGGCTCCTGGTCGACGCCCAGCATCTTGTCCGGGAAGGTGAGGCCGCAGCAGTCGAGGATGGTCGGCACGATGTCGGTGACGTGGTGGTACTGGCCGCGCACCTCGCCGCGGGCCTTGATGCCCTTCGGCCAGCTGATGACCAGCGGGTCGCAGGTGCCGCCCGAGTAGCTGTAGCGCTTGTACATCTTGAACGGCGTGGAGAACGCCATCGCCCAGCCGGTCGGGTAGTGCTCGTAGGTGCCGGGGCCGCCGAGTTCGTCGATGAGCTTCATGTTCTCCTCGAGCTCATCGGGCCAGCCGTTGAAGAACTTGTTCTCGTTGACCGAGCCGCTCGGGCTGCCCTCGCCCGACGCGCCGTTGTCGGCGGCGTAGATGACGAGGGTGTTGTCAAGTTGCCCGGTCTGCTCGAGGAACTCGATGACCCGTCCGACCTGGTAGTCGGTGTACTCGGAGAACCCGGCGTACACCTCGGCGAGACGGGAGAAGAGGCGCTTCTCGTCCTTGGTCAGGGAGTCCCACGGGCGAACCATGTCGCCGGGGTTCGTCTGCTCCTCGCCTAGCGGGTTCATGGGCGTGAGCACGGTGTCCTTGGG
>JBJTKE010000180.1:0-6228 GCA_046096285.1 Chloroflexota bacterium | reverse complement strand
CTTCTGCCGCCCGGGTCGACCCTGGCGGCAGAAGCTCGCCGTTCGCGCGGCTCGCCGAGAACAGGGCGGAGGCCTCGGGGAGGAGCGCGTCGAGCGCCTCGAGCGTGGGGCGCGGCAGCGGCAGCAACGCCGCCATCATGGCGTTGTCCGGTCCGGGCGGCACGACGAACTCGAGGCGGCCTGCCGGCTGCTCGTAGACTCCCGCCCATTCGAACGGGTACTCGGGCTCAAGGAACTCGGGGTCGATCTCGAGCGCTCGATCGAGGCTGAATCCGTCGACCCCAAGGACGCGGTCGAGATCGATCTCGGCCTGTACAGTCCGGTGAATCGGAGCGGTCGCATTGATCGAGCGCAGAGCCGCTTCAATGGCGTCCACCACGGCTGGGGCGACGAGGTCCGTCTTGTTGAGCAGAACCACGTCGGCAAACGCGATTTGCTCTTCCACCTCCGGCTGTTCGCCGAGATGGAGGGCGAGGTGACCGGCGTCGACAATGGTGACGATAGCGTCGAGACGCATCGATCGGGCCATCTCGGCGTCCATGAAAAACGTCTGCACCACCGGGCCCGGGTCGGCCATGCCGGTCGTCTCGATCAGCACCGCGTCGAACCGGTCGCGGCGGCGCATCAGGTTGCCGAGAATCCGGATCAGGTCCCCTCGAACCGTGCAGCAGATGCATCCATTGTTCATCTCGAAGATCTCCTCCTCGGCGGAGATCACCAGGTCCTGGTCGATGCCGATTTCCCCAAACTCGTTCTCGATCACCGCAATCCGCTGCCCGTGGTTTTCGGTAAGGATGCGGTTGAGCAACGTCGTCTTGCCCGAACCGAGGAACCCGGTCAGGACCGTCACCGGCACCCGGCTGTCGAGCGGCTGGGGTCCCGCCTCCTCGACCAACGAGCCGTCCATCAAATCACCTCCCAGCTTCTGATACGTTGTCTCAATGAGACGTTGTATCAGCTTAGCCGAGGGACGTCTCCAGCGTCAAGACGGCGGCGAACGAGGAGCGCGGACGTCAGGATCGGGACTGCTGGCAACCCGGGCAGCGACCGAAGATCTCGAGGAGGTGTCCTTCGATCTGGAAACTGGTGGTCCGGGTCAATTCGGGGACGAGGCTCGACACCGGGCACGCCGAGAACGGCACGGTTTCGCCACACCCGAGACAGACGAGATGATGCCAGTGACCAGGCGTGCCAAGCACGTACCTGCCCCGGCCATCCGCGCCTGCTATCCGCGTCACCACACCGACGTCATGCAGCAGATCGAGCGTGCGGTACACGGTGGCGCGGCCGACGCCCGGACAGGCCTCGACCAGCTGCTCACTGGTGAATGGGCGCTGCTGCCCGGCCACCGCCGCCGCCACGGCGCGGCGCGGCGCCGTGACTTTCGTGCCGCGCCGGGTGAGCAACGCGGCGATCTCGGCCACGCCGGGCATCGGGCTGTCGGCGGCCTCGGCCGCGGGCGGCGGGATGGACATGAGCGCATCTCCGGGACGAGCGGAATTTTCGAGCGGCGGAGGGCCGGATGCAGGCCGCGCCGCGAGTCGCAGTCTGCGAGCGCGCGCGTTGACCGGCGGCTCCGGCAATGCTACCATCCGTGACCGGCCCGGATTCGGGCGGCGCCGGTGCGCAGCATCGGCGCGTTCTGTGTTCGACGATGGAGGCGAGCGCCATTTCCAGACCCGTGCAAACTCGCGTCAACGAGCGCATCCGGATTCGCGAGGTCCGGTTGATCGACGATGAGGGCAATCAGGTCGGGGTGATCCCGACGTTTGAGGCCCTTCAGATGGCGCGTGACCGAGGGCTCGATCTCGTGGAGGTGGCTCCCAACGCCATGCCGCCGGTCTGCCGGCTCATGGACTACGGGAAGTTCCGCTATGAGCAGAGCCGCAAGGAGCGCGAGTCCCGGAAAAATCAGCACGTCGTCGAACTCAAGGAGGTCCGGCTCCGGCCCAAGATCGACGATCACGATCTCGAAACCAAGGGCAGGCAGGCGGCGAAGTTTCTCGACGCGGGCGACAAGGTGAAGTTCACCATCCTCTTCCGCGGCCGCGAAATGGCGCACCCCGACATCGGCCGCGGCATCCTCGACCAACTCGCCGAGCAACTGCGCGAGCACGGCACGGTCGAATCCCCGCCCCGCCTCGAAGGCCGCTCAATGATCATGTTCCTGAATCCGCTCAAGGCCAAGCAAGCAGCAGGCCAGGCCGCACAGAAAGAGGACCGCAACCGTGAAGAGGAAGCAGTCGAAACTGAAGACGCATAGCGGAGCCAAGCGCCGCTTCAAGGTCACCGGCACCGGCAAGATCATGCACGCCAAGGGCATGAAGAGCCACAACCGCCGCAAGAAGGCGCCCCGCACCAAGCGCCAGTTCGACCGGATGCTCGAACTCGACAGCACGCTGACCCGGAAGGTGAAGCGGCTCATTCCCTACGGCATCGACTGATTCTCCCGCCCGTCCGGGTCGTTGCGGCGCCGCCACGGGCGGCTATCGTGCGAGGAAGGCTGATCATGGCTCGCATCAAGCGCGGCGTCGCCGCGCACCGGCGGCACAAGAAGGTGCTCGCCCAGGTCAAGGGACACTACAGCTCCAATTCGCGGCTCTACAAGCGCGCCCATGAGTCCCTCATGCGGGCCCTGCGCTACGCCTACCGCGACCGCCGCAACCGCAAGCGGGACATGCGCCGGCTCTGGATCATCCGGATCAACGCCGCCTCCCGTCTCGAGGGCATGTCCTATTCCACCCTCATCAACGGGCTGAAGCAGGCCAATGTCGCCGTCGACCGGAAGATGCTCGCCGACCTCGCCGTCCGCGACGCCGCCGCCTTCCGCGCCGTCGTCGAGGCCGCCCGCAAGGCGCTCGCCTGACCGCTCCGGCGGCTGGTTGCCGCTCCGCGCCCCGTCACGGCCCTGCCGGACGGGGCGCGATCGTGTCCGGCGGGGAATCATGCCCGACCTGATCACCAGCCCATCCAATCCGGCCGTGACCCGCGTGCGCGGCCTCCTCTCCCGGCGGGACCGCCGGGAGGCCGAGCGCGCCTTCGTGGCCGAGGGCGCGCGCGCCATCGGCGACGCCATCGCCGCCGGCTTCCCGCCCTCGCTCGTCCTGCTGCGGGAGGGGACCCCGCCGCCGCCCGGCCTCGCCCCGGACGCCGACATCCGCGTTCTCGCGGCCCGGCTCTTCGACGGGCTCAGCGATGTCGCCACTCCCCAGGGCCTGCTCGCCGTGCTCCCCATGCCGGACCTGCCGGATCCCCCCGGCGCGGCACCGCTCGTCCTCGTCGCCGACCGGCTGCGCGACCCCGGCAACCTCGGCGCCCTGCTGCGGGCCGCCGCGGGCGCGGGCGCGACCGCCGCGGCCCTCACCCCCGGCACCGTCGATCCGTTCAACCCCAAGACGGTCCGCGCCGGCATGGGGGCGCACTGGCGCATCCCCATCCGCCGCCTGCCCGAGGGCGCGCCCGCGATCGGCGCACTGGCGCCGTTGGTGGTGGCCGCCGCCGCCGATGCCAGCCTCCCCTACGACGGCGTCGACTATCGCGGCCCGGCCGCCATCGTCATCGGTTCCGAGGCCCACGGACTCTCCCGGGATGCCGCCGCCGCCGCCACTGTCACGGTCGCCATTCCGCTTGCGGCCGAGGTCGAATCCCTGAATGCCGCCGCCGCTGGAACCGTGATCCTGTTCGAGGCGGCCCGCCAGCGGCGCACCCGAAGCTGATCCTCCTTCACACTGAACGGACGGGGTGTTAGACTCGCCATGCCGGTCCGGCAACGGCTGCTTTCCCGGCGCAATGTCCGATTTCATGCCGAATCCGCAACCAGGATGGAGAGTGTTTCGATGCGCAAGCAGGATCTGATCAAGGCCGTCGCGAAGGAGACCAGGACGTCCGACGCGCAGGCCACAGCCGCGGTGAGCGCCGTCTTCGGCATCATCCAGTCCACCCTTGCCGCCGGCGACGAGGTGACCATCAGCGGCTTCGGGTCCTTCAAGGTCGTCGAGCGCGCCGCGCGCGAGGGCCGCAACCCGCGCACCGGCCAGCCGACCACCATCGCCGCCCGCCGCAGCCCGGCCTTCCGCGCCGGCACCCAACTCAAGGCCGCGGTCGAAAAGGGCTGATCGCTCCAACGGGAATCCTGCGCGACGGCCCGGGGCGATGCCCCGGGCCGCTGCCGTTCCCCCAGCCGCCGCCGTTCAGGCCGCCGCGTTCCGCAGGTCCCGTAGGGCGGCCGCGATGGCTTCGGTGATCTGGCTCTGGCAGGCCCGGGACGCCACCCCGATGGCGTTTTCCATCGCCACCACGTTCGACCGCCCGTGCGCGATCACCACCACCCCATTGGTGCCGAGCAGCAGCGCCCCCCCGGTTTCCGCGTAGTCGATGCGCTTCTTGGCGCGGGCGAATGCCGGCCGCAGCACCGCCGCCGCCAGCTTTGTCACCAGGGAGGCCGTCAACTCCTCGCGGATCACCTCGGCCACCAGCGACGCCGCGCCCTCCGCGATCTTCAGCGCCACATTGCCGGTGAAGCCGTCGGTCACCACCACGTCCACCACCCCGCGCGGGATGTCGCGGCCCTCCACGTTCCCATGGAAGTTGATTCCCGGGGCCGCCGCCAGCAGGGCGTGCGCCTCCTGCACCAGGGCGTTGCCCTTGGTCGCCTCCTCGCCGTTGGAGAGCAGGCCGACGGTCGGATGGGCGATGCCCATCACCCGCTCGGCGTAGACCGCGCCCATCTGGGCGAACTGGACCAGCGACTGCGGCCGGGGATCGGTCACCGCTCCGAGATCGAGGACCAGCGAATACCCGCGGACCGACGGCAGCGGCGAGGCAATGGCAGGCCGGTCAACCCCGGGAATCCGCCCGAGTTGCACCAGCGCGGAGGCCATCACCGCCCCGCTGTTTCCCGCCGACACCATGCCGCCCGCCGCTCCGGACCGCACCGCTTCCAGCGCGACCGCGATCCCGTAGCGCGGCTTGCGCCGCACCGCCTGCGCCGGCGACTCGTCCATCGCGATCAGGTCCGGGGCGTCCCGCACCTCGATGTCGAGGCCAGCGGTGTCGACCTTCGCCAGCGAGCGGCGGACCTCGTCCTCGGGGCCCGCCAGCAGCAAGCCCACGCCGAACCGCCGCGCGCCAGCCACCACGCCATCGATGATGACCTCAGGGCCGTGGTCCCCGCCGACGGCATCGACCGCAATCCGCATGAATGGTCGCTCCAGGCCGATCCGCGCCGCAGGTCGGCGCGGGGCGATGCTAGCACAGGAGCGTGTGCGTCCCATGACCGCCCGCCTTCATCCGGCGGGCGTGGCAGGGGCGGCGTCCGCGGCCCCGGGGAACGGCGGCACGACGGTCTGGAAAAGCCAGGCGTCGAACAGCGGATCGAGGTCCTGTCCCGACTCCTGCTCGGCCAGCAGGATGAAATCCTGCACCGTCGCGCTGCCGCCGCCGTACCGCTCGACCCAGCCGCGGAGCACCCGGAAAAACGCCTCGTCGCCGATGGCAACCCGCAGCGCGTGGGTGGCCAGCGAACCCCTTTCGTAGACCCACAGGGCGGAGAAGTTGTCGCCCGGTCCGGGGTCGCCTGTCGGCGCCGGAGGCGGGCCGATGAAGGCGTCGCGGTCCAGTCCGAGCAGCGGCAATGCGTCCAGCACCTGCTCCGCGGGCATCTGCTCGACCACGGCCACGCTGCCGGCCCCGAGCGCCTCCCGGATCTGGTCGGCCAGGATCGGGCCGAGTTCGCCCTGCGCCGCCAGGAAATCCGCGCCCGTGGCCCGGGCGACATACGCCGGGTCCGAGAACCGGGCCGTCGTCGTCATCCGGCCGTGGACCTCCCGCAACCGGCTCTCCAGGGCCGCCGGTCCGTCCCGCTGCTCGATCCACAGGTAGGTCGCGTACTGGGTCAATCCCTCGTTGAGGTAGACGTCGCTCCAGCGCAGAGGGCTGACGGCATTGCCGAACCACTGGTGCGCCAGTTCGTGGACGATGGTCTCCTCCAGCGGTTCGAGCATCTGGTCGCGGGTGAACCCGATGGCGGGAACCTCGATCTGGACGCCGTGGACCGGGATGGTCTGCGTCTCCAGTGCGAACCAGAGCGAGGCGTCGACCACCATGCCGCCAGCGACGGCGAAGGGATAGTCGCCGAACCGCTCCGAGAAGAAGGCGATCACCGGGGGAGTCAACGCCTCGAGTTGCTCCCGCTGCCAGCCGGGAACGGCCTCGCCGTAGGCGTAGCGG
>JBJTKE010000179.1:0-6088 GCA_046096285.1 Chloroflexota bacterium | reverse complement strand
GAGGGAGGGCGGGTGAGAGCCGATGGCCGGACCGGGCTGAAGATTCAAACCTTTCCGGGCAGGAGGGTTCGGGCGGCGAATGCGCGGATCCTGCGGCGGGCGGCGATGACCGACGATTGACCGGGCACGCAGGCCGGAACGATGATGGCGGCGCGGACGGCCCGGCAGGATGTGGCCGCATCGGGCGCGCCGACGGGAGCAGGCAGCATGAACGACGGGATCGACGTCTCCCGCGCCCGCGCGGAAACACCGGGCGTGCGCAACGTCCTGCATTTCAACAACGCCGGGGCCGGACTGATGCCGGGGCCGGTTCTCGGGGCGGCGGTCTCCTACCTCGAACGCGAGGCCGAGATCGGCGGATACGAGACGGCGGACGAACGGGAAGCGATGCTCGAGGGAGCCTACGACAGCGCCGCCCGCCTGCTCAACTCCGGGCGCGACGAGATCGCGTTCGTCGAAAATGCCACCCGCGCATGGGACATGGCGTTCTATGGGCTGGCGGCGGGGCTGAAGCCCGGCGACCGCATCCTCACGGCCCGCAGCGAGTACGCCAGCAATGTCATCGCCCTCCTGCAGGCCGCGCGGCGCGCCGGGGCATCGGTCGAGGTGATCCCGAGCGACGAGACCGGGCAGACCGACGCGACCGCCCTCGCGGCGATGCTGGACGACCGGGTGCGCCTGGTGGCGATCTCGCACGTGCCGACCAACAGCGGGCTGGTGAACCCGGCCGAGGCGATCGGCCGCGTCACCCGTGCCGCGGGGGTTCCCTATCTGCTCGACGCCTGCCAGTCGGTCGGCCAGTTTCCGGTCGATGTCGAGGCCATCGGCTGCGATCTGCTTTCGGCGACCGGCCGCAAGTACCTGCGCGGGCCGCGAGGAACCGGGTTCCTCTACGTCCGCCGGGAGACGATGGCCGCACTGGAGCCGCCCTTCCTGGACCTTCACGCCGCGACCTGGACCGCGGACGGCGCCTACGAGGTCCGGGGCGACGCCCGCCGGTTCGAGAACTGGGAGACCAACTACGCCGGGCGCGCCGGCCTTGCCGCCGCCATCGACTACGCCCTGGGCTGGGGCATGGATGAAATCGGCAGGCGGGTGTTCGCGCTCGGGGAGATGCTGCGGGAAGGTCTTGCCGGCGTGCCCGGCGTGAAGGTGCGCGACATCGGCGCGGTCCGGTGCGGAATCGTCACCTTCACCCGTGCCGGGTTCCACCCGGACGACATCCAGCGCGCCCTTGCAGCCCAGAAGATCAACGTCACCACCTCGAGCCGGTTCTCGACCCGCTACGACATGGAGGCGCGGGACCTCGACATGGTGGTCCGCGCGTCGGTGCATTACTACAACGACGAGCGCGAAATCGGGCGGTTCTGCGACGCCGTGGCGGGGCTCGCCTGAACGGCGGCCGCCTCCCCCGGGACTGCTCGGAGGCCGGGCGGCGCACCGGTGCCCGGGGCCCGGGAACTTTCCGGCGCCGGACCCGTAGTTCCTGCATGATGCAAGCGGACAGGCATCCCCCCATTCGAAGGAGCGAACCGTGATCGGATCCACGTTCAGGCGAAGCTGGAGCCTGCTGCTGGCAAGCTGGGCGCTGCTGAAGGAGCAGCCGTCGCTGCTGATCTTCCCGGTCCTGGCCGCGCCCGCGTTCGTCGCGTTCACCGCGCTGGCGGCGGGAGGAGGCTTCCTGATCGCCGCCACCGGTCCGGACGGCGCCGATCCAACGACGTCTCGCCTCGTGCTCGGATTCGCGCTCATGGCGCTCGGGTTCTACGTCTTCTCCTTTGCCACGGTGTTCCTCAACACGGCGCTCGCCGGGTGCGTCCTGCTGCGGCTGCGCGGCGGCGACCCCACGGTGGCCGACGGCTTCCGGATCGCGCGCTCGCGGCTCGGGGCAATCGCCGGGTACGCCGCGATCGCCTCGGTGGTGGGCGCGGCGATCAGCGCGATCCAGGAGAAGGCGGGCGGCTTCGGGCAGATCGCGGGGGCGCTCGGCGGGCTGGCATGGGGCCTCGCCACCGCCCTGGTGATGCCGGTGCTCGCCGCGGAGAACGTCGGCCCGGTCGCGGCGATCACCCGCAGCAGCGGGCTGCTGAAACGGACCTTCGGCGCCCAGATCGCCGGATCATTGAGCCTCGGCGCGATCGTCGCGGTTCCGATGCTGCTGGTCGGCCTGGCGGGCGGCGGGTTGATCGCCCTCGGCACGAACTCGGGTAGCGGCGCGCTGACCGCCGCCGGGATCGCGGTGCTGGTCGCAGGGCTGGGGCTGCTGCTCCTGCTTTCCGCGACGGTGCTGAGCGCCCTGCAGCAAATCTTCCTCACCGCGGTCTACCACTACGCCGAAGACGGTCAATCCGACCGCTGGTTCACCGAGGACATGCTCCGGTCGGCCTTCCCGGCCCGGTAACCCGCTTGCCGGGAACGCAACGGGTCGCCACAATCACGATGGCTGGAACGGCCCGCCTTCCGGCGGAGCCGCCAGCGGCGGCGGATCGGCGGCGGCGGCCTGCCCGGGAGCACGGATGGATTCGGCGAATCTTGCCAGCCTCGACATCGAGCAACCAGGCGCGCTGGCGGCCTACCTGCGCGGTGCGCGCCTGATCGCCCCGGACGAGGAACCGGCGGTCGCCGTCCTGGCGGGCGGGGTCTCCAACCGCACCGTGCTGGTGGAGCGCGCCTCCGGCGAAGCCTGGGTGGTCAAGCAGGCTCTGGCGAAACTGCGGGTGCAGGTGGACTGGTTCAGTTCGCCCGAGCGCATTCACCGGGAGGCGCTCGGTCTGCGCTGGCTGGGGGAACTCGCCCCGGCCGGCAGCGTGGTCCCGTTCGCGTTCGAGGACTTTGACGCCCACCTGCTGGGCATGGCCGCGGTGCCGCGGCCTCACGTCAACTGGAAAAGCCTGCTGCTGGCGGGAGGATTGGATCAGGGCGACGTCGCCCAGTTCGCGGGGTTGCTCGGCCAGGTGCACGCCGCCGCGTGGCAGCGCCGGCAGGAACTGGAGCCGGTCTTCCGCGACCGCGGCTTCTTTGAGTCGCTGCGGCTCGAGCCCTACTATGCCTACACGGCGGAGCAGGTTCCGGCGGCGCGCGGATTCCTGCTCTCGCTGATCGACGACATCCGGGCGCGGCCGCTCACACTGGTCCACGGCGACTACAGCCCGAAGAACCTGCTCGTTCACGACGGCAGGCTGATCCTGCTCGATCACGAGGTCATTCACTGGGGCGATCCGGCCTTCGATCTCGGCTTCGGGTACACCCACCTGCTGAGCAAGGCGCATCATCTCGCCAGCCAGCGCGCGGACTTCGCCGAGGCCGCCCGGCGTCACTGGTTGGTCTACCGCGAGGCCATCGGCGATGCGCCCTGGGCGGAGGGGCTGGAACCCCGGGCCGTCCGCGCCACGCTCGGCTGCCTGCTGGCGCGGGTGGCGGGCCGCTCGCCGCTGGAGTACCTGGACACGGCCGAGCGGCGGCGGCAGCAGAAGGCCGTCCTGCCGCTGATGCAGCAACCGCCCGCGACCATCGATGGCCTCGCCGCCGCATTCACGGGAGCACTGGACGCCCATGCCAACGATTGAGGCGCTTCGCGCCCTCGAAATCCTCGACAGCCGCGGACGTCCGACCGTGGAGGCCACCTGCACGCTGGCATCCGGGGCGAGGGGCCGGGTGCAGGTGCCGTCCGGGGCGTCCACCGGCGCGGCCGAGGCACTGGAGTTGCGCGACGGCGACCCGAGGCGCTATCGCGGGCTCGGCGTGACGAAGGCGGTGGGGAACATCGCCGGGGAGATCCGGTTCGCCACCGCCGGGAAGGCCTTCGCCACCCAGCGGGACCTGGACGCGGCGTTGCTCGCCCTCGACGGCACGCCGAACAAGGCGCGCCTCGGCGCGAACGCGATCCTCGCGGTCTCGCTGGCGTTCGCCCGGGCCTGCGCCGCCGATGCCGGGGAACCCCTCTACCGCTGGTTCGCCCACATGGCCGGTCTGCAGCCCGATGCGATGCCCCGCCCGACCATCAACCTGTTCAGCGGCGGCAAGCACGCGGGCGGACAGGTGAGCATCCAGGATGTGCTGATCGTACCGGTGGCCGCCCGGACGACCGCGGAAGCGCTCGCCGCCACCTACGCCGTGTACCAGGCGGCGGCGGACGCCATGCGGCGGGACTCTGGCGTCCGCGCGCTGGTGGCGGACGAGGGCGGTCTGGCCCCGGATTTCCCCGGGCCAGAGGCGATGATCGCCGCCGCCGTCGCCGCCATCGAGGAGGCGGGCTACCGGCCCGGCGACGAGGTCGCGCTCGCCGTGGATGTGGCGTCGAGCCACTTCCACCGGGACGGCGCCTACTGGCTGGACGGGGCCCCGCTTGCGCCAATCGCCATGATCGTCCGCCTTGACGCCTGGGTCGGAACGTACCCGATCATCAGCATCGAGGATGGCCTCGCGGAGGACGACTGGGGCAACTGGCCCGCCCTCCGGCGCCGCCTGGCGGACCGCGCGATGGTGCTCGGGGACGACTTCCTGGCGACCAACCCGGCCCGCATCCGGCGCGCCATCGACGCGGGCGCCGCCAATGCCCTGCTGCTCAAGGTCAACCAGATCGGCACCGTGACCGAGGCACTCGATGCCCTGCTGCTGGCCCGCTCGGCGGGGTGGCGGGTCACCGTCAGCGCCCGCAGCGGCGAGACCGAGGACGACTGGCTCGCCGATCTCGCCGTCGGCTGGGCGGGGGACCAGATCAAGATCGGGTCCATCACCCGCTCGGAACGGCTCGCCAAGTACAACCGCCTGCTGGCGATCGAAGCCGAAACGGGTTGGCCGCTGCGCTGACCGCTCCCCCGCACGGCGGACATCGGCGGCGGCACGAGCCGCGGCCGCTGCGGTACGATCACGCCCCCGACCCTGACCCATCCCCGCCTCGCACCCGGAGCGTCACCAGCCATGCCCACCACAGCGGACCCCTCGCCGGCCGAGCGCCATGCCGCCGACAGCCACGACTGGATCCGAGTGCAGAGCGCCCGCGAAAACAACCTCCGCGGGGTGAACGCCGAGATCCCGAAACGGCGGCTGACCGTGTTCACCGGCGTCTCCGGCTCGGGCAAGAGTTCGCTGGTGTTCGGGACCATCGCCGCCGAATCGCAGCGGATGATCAACGAGACCTACAGCGCTTTCCTGCAGGGGTTCATGCCGTCGATGTCCCGGCCAGACGTCGATGTGCTGGAAGGGCTGACGCCCGCGATCATCGTGGACCAGGAGCGGCTCGGAGCGAACGCGCGGTCCACCGTCGGCACGGTCACCGACGCCAACGCGATGTTGCGCATCCTGTTCAGCAGGCTCGGGGAGCCGCACGCCGGGCCGCCCAACGCCTACTCGTTCAACGTGCCCTCGGTCCGCGCCTCGGGGACGATCGTCGTCGAGAAGGGCGAGAGCAAGCGGGCGGAACAGCGCGCCTATACCCGCGCCGGCGGCATGTGCGCCCGCTGCGAGGGCATGGGAACCATCAACGACATCGACCTGTCCCGGCTGTTTGACGACCGCAAGTCCCTGTCGCAGGGCGCGATCACCATTCCCGGCTACACCCCGGACGGCTGGATGGTGCGGCTCTATTCGCTCTCGGGGTTCCTCGACCCGGACAAACCGATCCGCGACTACTCGCCGCGCGAACGGCAGGATTTCCTCTACAAGGAGCCCACGAAGGTCCGGATCGAAAGCGTGAACCTGACGTACGAGGGACTGGTGCCGAAGGTCCAGAAGTCCTTTCTCGCGAAGGACCCGGACGCCATGCAGCCGCATATCCGGGCTTTCGTCGAGCAGGCCGTCACCTTCACCACCTGCCCGGACTGCGTCGGAACGCGGCTGAACGACGGGGCGCGCTCATCGCGGATCGCGGGCGTCAGCATCGCCGACGCCTGCGCGATGCAGATCAGCGACCTCGCCGAGTGGGTGCGTCGCCTCGACAACCCAGAAGTGGCACCGCTCCTCGCCAAGTTGCTGCACACCCTCGAGTCGTTCGTGCAGATTGGCCTCGGCTACCTCTCGCTCGACCGCTCCGCCGGTTCGCTCTCGGGCGGCGAGGCGCAACGCACCAAGATGATCCGCCACCTCGGGT
>JBJTKE010000178.1:0-2623 GCA_046096285.1 Chloroflexota bacterium | reverse complement strand
TCGGCGGCGGTGCGGCCACCGGGAGCGGGCCGGTCGGCGTAGTCGAGGTCGTCGTCGCCGGCCTCGGCGCGGGCCTCGTCGAGGCGCTTGTTGATGCCGTCGCGCTCGGTCTGGACGATCTGGGCGAGTTGCTCCTGCAGGTCGTCGAGCATGGAGCCGAGGTTGTAGCGGGAGAGTTGCTCCTGCCGGCTCTCGCGGACCTTTTCCATGAGATCGCGCAGGCCCGGCACGTGGTCGCCGTTCTGGCGCTCGAAGCCCCAGCGGAACAGGCGCTGGAGGGCGCGGTTGAGGTCGCCGTCCTGCATCAGGTCGTCGCCCATCGCCTTCATGAGGTCCTCGGCGGAGAGCGGATCGACCTGCTGGGAGCCGTCCCAGCGGGAATAGCGGGAGCCCGGTCGGTGGGGGGGCATGGCGGCTCCTCGGGCGGGGTCAGCGGCTGTAGCGGGCCGGACCTCGTCCCTCGTCCTTGTTGAGGCGGCGGTTCAGGTGGCGGCCTTCGAGGATGAACTCGATGGCGGAGGCGACCGCGGCCGGGTTGCCGCCGACGCCGAGTTTGCCGATGGCGTCGCTGACGCCATCGAGGTGGCTGATCTGGTTGACGTAGTCGAAGGCGGGCATCATGTCCGAGGCCTCGACGACGAGGCCGTTGTCGAAGGCCTGCACCATCCGCTCGAACTCGCGGACGGAAAAGAGGCGGTTGAAGACATTGCCAACGGCGGTGCGGATGAGTTTGTCGACGACCTGGTCCTCGCGCACCTCGCCGACGCCCTCTAGTTCGATCTTGCCAGTGGTGCTGGCGAGCAGCCCGGCGAGGTCGCTGATGCGCGGCGCGGACTGCTTCTCGCCGAGCCGCACCGCCCGCCGGGTGGCGTTGGAAATCAGGTTCTCGTAGTTGGCGACGCTCATCCGGACCGAGACGCCGGAGCGCTGGGAGATGTCGTGGGAGCGGCGGGCGATGTGGGTGATTTCGGCCACGATCTCCCGCATGAACGCGGGCACCGCCATGTCCACGCCAGTGGTGGCGAAGGGCTGCCGCTCCTGCTCCATGATCGCCATTTCGAGTTCGACCGTCTCGGGGTAGTGGGTGCGGATCTGGGAGCCGTAGCGGTCCTTGAGCGGGGTGATGATGCGGCCGCGATTGGTGTAGTCCTCGGGGTTGGCGGAGGCGACCACGAAGACGTCGACCGGGAGGCGGATCTTGTAGCCGCGGATCTGGACGTCCCGCTCCTCCATGATGTTGAGGAGGCCGACCTGGATGCGCTCGGCGAGGTCGGGCAGTTCGTTGAGGGTGAAGATGCCGCGGTTCGTGCGCGGGATCAGGCCGTAGGAGATGGTCAGTTCGTCGGTCAGGTAGCGGCCCTCGGCGACCTTGATCGGATCGACCTCGCCGATCAGGTCGGCGATGGTGGTGTCCGGGGTGGCGAGTTTCTCGCCGTAGCGGCGGTCGCGGCCGATCCACTCCACCGGGGTGGAGTCGCCCCGCTCGGCGATGAGGTCGCGAGCGGCGCGGGAGATCGGGTCCAGCGGATCGTCGTTGATCTCGGACCCGGCGACCACCGTGATCGCCTCGTCCAGCAGATTGACGAGACTGCGGGCGATGCGGGTCTTGGCCTGGCCGCGCTCGCCGAGCAGGATGATGTCCTGCCCGGACAGGATGGCGTTCTCGATCTGCGGGATGACGGTCTGGTCGTAGCCGACCACGCCGGGGAAGAGATCGCCGCCGCGGCGCATGGCCGCGATCAGGTTGGCGCGCATTTCCTCGCGGATGGAGCGCGGCTGGTAGCCGGATTCGCGCAGTTCACCGAGGGTGGACGGACGCGCCGGGCCGGGCGAACTGGACCGGGATGCACTCATCGGGCTGATCCTCGTGGCGGTCTGGCAGGTGAAGGCCGGGGGCGGTTGGAACCGCGCGGTCGCGGCGTCTGGGGTTTCCGGTTCCATGCTACATGCGCCCGGGTGGGTGTCAAGGCGAACCGTGGCCGCCGTGCACCTCCCGCCCCCGCTTCGCAAGCATCGCGCCGGGACGATCCGGGTCCGGGGCGGGCGCCGCGGGCGTGGCCGCCCAGCGCTCCCACCCGGGCAGCGTGGCGGCGACGATGGCGGCCAGCGCTGGCGACCCGCGCGCGGCCTCCGCCAGCCAGCGGGAGACCTCCGCCGCGCCAGCGCGGCCGGACAGGGCCTCCGGGGAGCCGCCGCCGCAGGCCGACTCGACAAGACTTGCCCGGGGCCCCGGCTCGAGGCCCACGACGAGGTCGAACAGCCCGGCGGCCGTTCCGGGCGGCAATCCGGCGCCGGGCCCCTCGAGCAGGCGGGCGAGGCCGCGGGCGTCGACGGCGTGGGCGGTGGCGAGGACCTGGAACCCGGCTGCGCGCAGCCGGGCGAGGCGGGCAAGGCCATCGCCCCAGAGATAGACGGGCAGGTGGTCGCTCAGTTCGTTGACCAGCACAGCCATCGTCTCCGGTGTGGCCGTGGGATCGGCGAATGCGGCGAAGTCCTCGTAGGAGCCGCGCAGGTGGACCGGGAGGCGCTCCGGCGGCAGGGCCGCGGCCAGCGCCGAGAGCAGCGTGGTCTTGCCTGCGCCGCCGGGCACGGCCACGGCGGCGACCGACGCCCCCGCACACAC
>JBJTKE010000177.1:0-4148 GCA_046096285.1 Chloroflexota bacterium | reverse complement strand
CTCCCATGCTGTCCGGGTATGAGGTTGGCCCCCGTGAGCGAGGCCGGGCCGGGGCGCGATCGCGCCCCGGCCCGGCTGGCGTCAGGAGTCCGCTAGACGCCGCAGGCCTTGCTGCCCGCCGCCAGCGTGGTGGTGGCGCAGTTGTCCGGGGTGTTGTCGATGATGGAGGCGTTGCCCTGGATGTCGAGTTCGACGTACTGGGCGCCTCCCGAGGAGAACGCGGTGTTGCGGGTGATCAGGGCGTTGCCGTCGAGCAGCACCTTCATGCGGTTGTTCGAGGTTTCGGCGCCGATTCCACCGCCGACCTGGCTGTTGGCGACGTTGGCCACGTTGTCCGCGACCAGCGCGTTGTCGTGGAACTCGGCCATGTAGGACCCATCGACCTTGTCGTACAGGAACAGGCCGCCTCCGTCATCGATTTCGGAGGAGTTGAAGATGACCTTCGCGTTGTCGCTCATGATGAAGGTCGTGGTGGGGCTGCTTCCGTACAGGTACATCCCGCCGCCGCTGCTCCTGGAGCGGTTGTAGGAGACCTCGGCGTCGCCGCGCAGCTTGGCCATCGTCTCGTACGCGATGTAGACGCCGCCGCCTTCCCCGCCGCAGTAGTTGCCGGTGATCTTCGCGTTGCCCTCGATGATGACCTCGGCGGAGGTGTAGCTGTCGAGGTAGACGCCGCCGCCGTAGTTCTGGTTGTAGTTGTTGGAGATCTCGGTCTCTCCCCGGATCGTCAGGGTCAGGAGGGAATCCTGGGGCCAGACGGCGACGCCGCCGCCCTCGTCGGTGATCCAGTTGCAGCCGGTGATCCGGGCGTAGCCCTCGAGAATGAGGTTGGTGTAGGCCTCGATGCCGCCGCCGCCCGTCGCGGGGGTGGTGGGCGCGGGGTCTCCGGCGATCGGCGTGCCCTTGTAGGTGATGGTCAGGTTGCGGATCGTGATGGTCGGGTGGGGGGCGGTGTCGGCGACGGCGCCCAGCACGAAGGTGCGGGCGTCGTCGGCGACGTTCTTGACGGTCACCTCGCCGCCGTTGCAGTTGGTGAGGGTGAGGTTCTTCGCGGGAACCACGACGTCCTCGCTGTAGGTCGCCCCGGCGATCCAGATGGTGCCGCCGCTGGCGACCCCGGCGGCCGCGGCCTGGATGGTGGTGTAGGGGCAGCCGGAGGCGCAGACGGTGCAGACCTCGGCGGCGCAGACGCCGCTGGCGCAGTCCTTCGAGCCGCAGTCGGTGGCGGCCTTGCAGGCCTTGCCGCCGGGAAGCAGGCAGTAGGTTCCGGCCGGGTCGGCCTGGTAGTAGCGGATGCAGGAGGCGTTGCTGTCGGCGCAGGCATCCACCCCCTGGACGCAGGCCTGGCCGGTGGGGATGCCGCCGGAACTGAGGCGCTGGCAGAACCCCTCGGTGCAGGTGAGCGCGCCGCAGCAGGTCTGCTGGGGCTTGCAGGGCTTGCCCTTCTTGATGCAGCGGCAGCGGCCCTTGCCGTCCTTGTTCTTGAGGCTCTTCTTGCAGTACTTCGTGCAGCACTGGGAGTTCTTCGTGCAGAGGTTGTCCTTGCGGGAGCGGTCGCCGCAGGGACCCTCGGGCTTGGGGGTCTTGTCGGCGTCCTTGCCCTCGCGCTTGTCCCGGCTGCGGTCCTTGCTCCCATGCTTGCCGAGGGCATCCGGTGCGCCGGCGGCGAGGCCGGTGAGCCCGGCAATGCCGGCGAGGGCCGCCCGGAGGCCGGAACGCCGGCTGGATGCGCCGCCGAGCAGGCGGGCGATGCGGTCGAACGAGACGTGGTCCACGGAAACCCTCCTCCTGGGCGGTGGGCGGACGGGCCGCGCCGGGTCCGGCGGCCGCGCGATGAACGAGGGGGCGCACGTCATCGCGGCAACTGACGGACCGGGCGCTGCACCGCCCGGCGGGCCGCAGTCAGGCGACCCTGGAAGGGTTGTACACCGGCAATCAGGAAAAATGGGCAAACGTGGGCCATCGTTGGGCCGCCTGTGAGTTCCGGTTGGGCCGTTTGGTGGTTACGGACAGGACCCCTGGCGGCGGACACTGCCCCATCGCACCGGACCGTGCCGGCAGTCCGCTGGCGCGGGCTTCACGGGCGGGCGGGACCAGGCATGTCGATGCCATCCCCGCTCACCCCGGCGGCGGCGGCGGGGCGGGGCGGGGCGATGGCGCGTACAGGAGCAGGGGCGGTGGGTTGGCGCGCGGCTGCCGCCCCGGTCAGGGCTTGCGGACGACCTCCACCCAGGCCTCGTTGCGCCGCGCCTCGGGCGGGGTGCCCGGCGGGTCGTAGCCGAACATGCCGGGCGCTCCCACCGCCGACCACTCGCTCTTCGCGACCCCGGTCAGCAGCCGTTGCTGCTGCGCCGCGATGTCCTCCGTCGAGGGGTCGCCGTTGAACCGCAGCACGGCCAGCGTCTGCGCGGGCACCTCGATGATGCGGACCCGCTCGTCGCCCGGCTTCGGCAGCGTCTCCATCGTGTACTTCGACGGCATGTAGAACCGCATCACCATCGTGCCGTTCGTGCCCGCGGCGGCGTCCTCGGGCTGGGTGGCCACGGGGGCGGTCATCGCGATCGGCTCGTTCTGGTCGGCGGGCTGCATGGCGACCGGCGCGGTCATCGCGATCGGTTCCTGCTGGGTGGCCACGGGGGCGGTCATCGCCACCTCCTCGCCGGCCCGGTTGTTGGCGAAGATGAAGTCCGCCAGGGCCATGAACGCGGAGTACTGCCCCATGCCGCGCATGGGTCCGGCCATGTCGGTCTCGGCGGCGATGCGGGGGCCATACTGCCGGACCTGGATGGCCCCGATGGTGTCGATCACCTCGTAGGGCGGGGATTCGATCTGTTCCTCGGCGCGGGCCATGCGCCCTCCCATCATGATGCTCGTGATGCTGGCGGCGGCGGCCGCGGCGGCTCGCAGGATGTGGCGTCGGTCTGGCATCGGGTCCTCCCGGAAGATTCGCCGCAATTCGCGCCGTTGAGGATAGCGGCCCCGGCTGGCGGCGCGGCATCGCCGCGCTACCAAGCGGACCCCTGCTGCACGTACACGCCGCGGGCGTGGCATCATGTCATGCGGATAATCGCCGTTCGCCGTTCGCCGCCACGCCAGGATGGACCGCATGGACGCCTCCCGCTTCGACCGCCTCGCCCGGATCGTCGCCCGCCGCCGCGGACGGCGCGGGTTCGTCGCCGCGCTCGCCGGGTGCGCCGGAGTGGTTGCGGCCGCTGCCGGCGGCGCGCGCCCCGCCGCGGCCGGGTTCGGCCGCCCGCTCGGCATGACCTGCGCCGGCGCCGGGCAGTGCTCGGTCATCGGGGCCTGCGGGTGGCCCGCCGCCGTCTCCTGCGAGTCCGGCCTGGACGGCGAGCCCGTCTGCTGCCTGGCGGGCGGGGAGCCGTGCAACGCCGACATCGAATGCTGCGGCCCGCTCGCCTGCCTGATGGCCGACGACTCCTGCGGCGCGGGCTCCTGCGGCGCGGAATCCGCCGCTGGCGGCGGCGGGTGGGAGGATTCGACCCCGGTCGGCGTGGCCTGCGCGAACGGGGCGATCTGCGCCGGCGACTGGGAGACCTGCGGGCCGGGCGTGTTCGTCGCCGGGGAGCCGGAGTGCTGCCTCGCCGACGGCGCGCCCTGCGGCGGGGCGAACGCGGACGCGGTTGCGGGCGTCTGCTGCCACTCCTGCGTGAACGGCGCCTGCATGACCCTCGGGCGGGGCGGCCTGGCGGCGCTGGAGGACCTGAACCTGCGGGCGGGCCCCGGCACCGGGTTCGCGATCCTCGGCGTCGTCCCGGCGGGCGCCATCGTGGCCGATCTGCCGTACCGGGAGAACGGGTACCAGCTGGTCGAGCTGCCGTGGATCACCGGCTGGGTGATCGCCGACGGGCTCTCCGGCCACGCCGGCTGACCCCCGCCGCTCCTGCGACGAGCCCTCACCCCAACCCACCGCGCCCGCACCGGGCGCGCTTCCCCCACAGGTTCATGGCCACTGGAAGCCCCTCTTCCCGCCGCGGCGGAGGAGGGGTTGGGGGTGAGCGCAGTGGCCGGCCCCGCCCGGACCTTTACCACCGTCCGGGTATGCGCCCTGCCCCCCCCCCCACCCCCAAACCCCTAACCCCAAACCCAAACCCCCAAACCCGCCCCCCGCCCCCCCAACACCGCCCCCC
>JBJTKE010000176.1:0-1917 GCA_046096285.1 Chloroflexota bacterium | reverse complement strand
CCCCCCGCGCGCCCGCCCCCAGGTGACCCCCCCGCGCCAGCCGCGACGCCACCGGGTCCGACCCCGGCGCCAGCCGCAGCGACACCTTCGCGCTCGCCTCCGGGATCAGCGAGTTCGACGCCCCCTTCACCGGCGGCGCGTCGATCCCGATCGCCGTCACCGACGGCCGCGTCCACAGCCGCGTCGCCAGCGAGCCGGTTCCGATCAGCCCCACCCCCTCCAGCAGCCCCGCCGACGAGCGGTACTGCGCCTCCGCCACGTCCTCCCCGTCCCACTCCCAGCGGTGCAGCCCCGGGATCGCCACGTCGCCCTGCTCGTCCAGCAGCCGCGACAGGATCACCGACAGCGCCATCAGCGCATCCGGCGCAGCCCCCCCGTAGGCCCCGGAATGCACCATCGTGTTCAGCGTGCGCACCGTCACCTTCGCCGTCGCCACCCCCCGCAGCGCCACGTTCAACTCCGGATGCCCGGCCCGGCTGTTCCCGCCATCCGCGATGATGAACGCATCGCACGCCACCAGATCCGGGTGCGCCTCGCAGAACGGCCCCAGATTGCTCCCGGTCTCCTCCTCGCCCTCGATCAGGATCTTCACCGTGCACGGCGGCTTGCCGCCGAACAGCCGCATCACCGCCACGTGCATCATCACCCCGGACTTGTCGTCCGCCGCCCCCCGCCCGTACAGCCGGCCGTCGCGGATCACCGGGTTGAACGGCTCCATCGTCCAGCCCTGCGACATCGGCGCGGGCTGCACGTCGTAGTGGGCGTAGAGCAGCACGGTCGGCGTCCCGGCCGGGCCGGGAACCTCGGCGCACACCGCCGGGTAGCCGCCCTCCACCTCCACCAGCCGCGCGCTGTCCACCCCGGCGTTCCGGAACAGATCGACCACCAGTTCCCCCGCCTCCCGCACCGGTTCGGCCGGGAACCCGGGGAACGCGATCGACGGGATCGCGGTCAGCGCGGCCAGATTGGCGGTGATCTCCGGCATCATCACGGCGGCGCGCCGGCGCAGGTCGTCGAGGGGCATCGGCATGGCAGTCCTCCGGGCGGGGCGGTCGGTCGGTCATTCGGTCAACCGGTCAGCCGGTCAACCGGTCAGCCGGAAGCATCCCGCCAGCGCGCGGCCCGGTCAAGCCGCCGCCACCCCTCCCGGACTCGCCAGTTTCGGCGGCACAGCTGGCCAGTCGGGACCATCATGCGGCGCAAAGCCATGCCCGCTGGTGCGAACCCCTGCGATAATGGCCGCGCGCATGGCGAGTCCTGCCGGCGCGGCGGCCGAATCCGGCGGATGGGCGCACCGCGGCCGCCCCCGGACCGGACCGGCCAAACCGCGCCGCGGGAACCCGGCATGAGCGGGCGACTGGATGCCGGACCGCGGCCCCCCTCCGGCCCGTTGCGAAAGGAGCACCACGACAGCCATGGACAGGGAAGCACGACGACTGGACGATCTCATCGCCGCGCTCGAGACCCGGGCCAGCAGGCGCGCGGCGCTTGCGGCGCTCGGAGCCGCCACCACCGGGATCACGCTGGCTTCCGCCGCCGTCACCCCGGCCGCCGCCGCCGCGGATCCGGTCGATGCCGCGAAGGGCAAGGGCCGCAAGGGCCGCAAGGGCCGCTGCGCCAGTTGCTGCGAGGACCGCGACAACCGCGTCACCATGCTCCAGTTCCGCCACGCCGCCGCCGGACATGGCCCGGTCGACATCTGGCTCGAGGGGTTGCTCTTCTTCGAGAGCGTGCCCTACGGCGGCGCAACCGGGCTGACCCGGATGCCCAACTACCAGTTCACCGTCACCGTGACCGAGCCCGGCGCGGGCCTGCTGGTCCCGATCTTCGAGCAGGAAATCAAGCTCGACAAATGCACCGCCACCGAATTCGCCATCGCCGCCCCTGCCGCCCCCGCCGCCCCCGCCGGTCCCGCCA
>JBJTKE010000175.1:0-15612 GCA_046096285.1 Chloroflexota bacterium | reverse complement strand
CGGCGGCGGGCGTCGGCACGATGGGCATCATCGACGCCGACGTGGTGGACGATTCGAACCTGCAGCGACAGATCATCCACACCACCGACCGGATCGGGATGCCGAAAGTGGAGTCGGCGCGGGAGGCGATCGCGGCGCTCAACCCGGACGTGCGGGTGGTGGCCCACGAGGATCGGCTGGTCAAGGAAAACGTGCTGGACATCTTCAGCCAGTACGACGTGATCGTGGACGGCACCGACAACTTCGCGACTCGCTACCTCATCAACGACGCCTGCGTGCTGCTGGACAAGCCGAACATCCACGGCAGCATCTTCCGGTTCGAGGGGCAGGCGACGACGTTCATCGCCAGCCAGGGGCCCTGCTACCGCTGCCTGTTCCCGACCCCGCCGCCGCCGGAGCTCGCGCCGAGTTGCGCCGAGGCCGGCGTGCTGGGGCTGCTGCCGGGCACGATCGGGATCATCCAGGCGACCGAGGCCGCGAAGCTGGTGCTGGGCATCGGCCAGCCGCTGGTTGGGCGCCTGCTGACCTACGACGCGCTCGAGATGGAGTTCCGCGAGCTGCGGCTGAGCAAGGATCCGGCCTGCCCGATGTGCGGCCCGGGCGCGCCCGCCACGCTGGACGACATCGAGTACACCGATGTCGGGTGCCCGGTCCGCCTCGCGGCCGCCGCGGACTGACCCCGGAGATCACCTGGTGCGCGGCGGCTTGCCGCGGCAACTTCATGGGGAACGCCCTGCTTCCGTCCACATGGGAGCGGGGCGTTTCGTTGGCGGGCCTCGCGCAGGACCGGCGAGGCGCTCGGGCGGTTGACGCGGGGAGGAGAACCACGGTATCACTCACCTTGAAATTAGCCGATGCTAAATTGGAATCGATCAAACGATGAACAGACAAACGGCGTCCACCAGAATCTCGCTTGACGGTGCGGCGGCGCCCGCCCCTGCCGGGCGAGGGGCGGGTCCGCATGACCGCAGGGTGTTCGGCCGGGCGCTCGCCCTGACGCTTGCGGCCGTCGCGCTGCTGGCGGCTGTGGCGCTCTCCGGGTGCGGCGGCGCTCCGGCCGGGGCGGGAGAGGACGGCCGGCTTGCGGTGGTGGCTACCACCACCCACCTTGCGGATCTGGCCCGGGAGATCGGCGGCCCGCGGGTGAAGGTGACCGGCCTGATGGGCCCAGGGGTCGATCCGCACCTGTACCGAGCGTCGGAGGGGGATCTCGGCCGGATGATCGAGGCGGACCTCATCCTCTACCACGGACTTGCGCTCGAGGGGAAGATGGGCGAGGTGCTGGAACGGCTCGGCGAGCGGCGTCCAGTGGTTGCGGTGGCGGAGGCCGTGCCTGGCTCGCTCCTGCTGGCCGACCCGGCCGCGCCGGAGCATCCGGACCCGCACATCTGGTTCGATCCGACGCTGTGGAAGCTGGCGGCGCTCCGGGTGGCGGAGGCGCTGGCCGAGGCGGACCCCGGAAACGCGGCCGCCTACGAGGCCAGCGCCGGGGCCTATGCGCGGCGGCTTGACGATCTCGACGCGCGCACGCACGAACGCATCGGGGCGATCCCCGAGGGACGCCGGGTGCTGGTGACGGCCCACGACGCCTTCGGCTACTTCGGTCGGCGCTACGGGGTGGAGGTGCTGGGGCTGCAAGGCATCAGCACCGAGAGCGAGGCGGGAATCCGCGACATCCAGCGACTGGCGGGGGTGATCGTGGAGCGGAAGGCGCCCGCGGTCTTCGTGGAAACCAGCGTGTCGCCGCGCACGGTCGAGGCGGTGCTGGCGGCGGCGGCGGCGCGGGGCGTGCCGGCCAGGATCGGCGGCTCGCTCTACTCGGATGCGTTGGGGGAGCCGGGCAGTCCGGCGGGCAGCTACATCGGCATGTTCGACGAAAACGTGGCGACCATTTCGGAGGCGTTGCGATGATGCGGTCGGGAAACGGCAGGGCGGACGCCGCGGCGATGCGCGTGGAGGATCTGACGGTCGCCTACCGCGGGGAGCCGGTGCTGTGGCGGGTGTCGGCCGAGGTCCGGGCTGGGGCGCTGACGGCCATCGTCGGGCCGAACGGCGCCGGCAAGAGCACGCTGATCAAGGCGGCGCTCGGCATCGTGCCGGCGGCGGCCGGGGAGGTCCGCTTTTTCGGCGAGCCACTGGCGCGGGCGAGGCGGCGGATCGCCTACGTGCCGCAGCGGACCAGCGTGGACTGGGACTTCCCGGCCAGCGCCTTCGATGTGGTGCTAATGGGGCGGTATGGCCGGCTGGGCTGGCTGCGGCGCCCGGGCCGGGAGGACCGCGCGGTGGCGCGGGCCTGCCTGGAGCGGGTCGGCATGGCGGAGCTGGGCGACCGGCAGATCGGAGAGCTTTCCGGGGGGCAGCAGCAGCGGGTGTTCCTGGCCCGGGCGCTCGCGCAGGAAGCCGACCTGTTCCTGATGGACGAACCGTTCACCGGCGTCGACGCGGCGACCGAGTCGGCGATCGCGGCAGTGCTGCGGGAGTTGGGCGCGGCGGGACGGAGCGTGGCCGCGGTGCACCACGATCTTGCCACGGTCGAGACCCGGTTCGACGACGTGATCCTGCTCAACCGGACCGTGATCGCGAGCGGGCCGGCGGCCACGACATTCAGCGTGGAGAACCTGCGGCGGACCTACGGCGGCAGGCTGGCGGTGCTGGGCGGCGGCGCCGCGCTCGCCGCGGACTAGGGAGGCGCGCCGATGGCCGGCTGGGCCGCCGATTTCACGACGCTCACGGTGCTGGCGGGGGCGGTCGCGCTGGGGATCGCGGCGGGAGCGCTGGGGTGCTTCACCACGCTGCGGAGACAGTCGCTGCTGGGAGACGCCCTCGCCCATGCCGCGCTGCCGGGGGTGTGCGCGGGATTCCTGGCCGCTGGCGCCCGGGAACCGCTGCCGCTGCTGATCGGAGCCATCGGGGCCGGGGTGCTGGCGATCCTCTGGTTGCTGCTGATCGTGCGGCGGACGCGGGTGAAGGAGGACGCGGCGCTCGGCATCGTGCTGACGGTTTCGTTCGGGGTCGGGGCGATGATGCTGACGGCGATCCAGCACGGCGGCGACGGCGCGCAGGCGGGCCTCGACCGATTCCTGTTCGGCCAGGCGGCGACGCTGCTGCCGGGCGACGTGGTGCTGATGGCGGCGCTGGCCGGGGCGGTGCTGGCGGCCCTTGCGCTGGCCTTCAAGGAGTTGCAGGCGCAGACGTTCGACCCGGGATTCGCGGCCGCGTCCGGGCTGCCGTCAGCTGGCCTCTCGGCTGCGCTCGGCGTGATGACCGCCGTAGTGACGGCGATCGGGCTGCAGGCCGTTGGCGCGATCCTCATGGTTTCGCTGCTGGTGGCGCCTGCGGTGGCGGCCCGGCAGTGGACGCGATCCCTGCCGGCGATGACGATGCTCGCCGCGGCGTTCGGCGCGCTGTCGGCGGCGGCCGGGGTGGCGGCCAGCGCCGCCGCGGGCGGCGCCCCGACCGGCCCGGCGATCGTGCTGGCGGCGACGGCGCTGGCGCTGATCTCGCTGCTGTTCGCGCCGGGCCGCGGGATCCTCGCAGCCGCGGCGCGCCGGTCGCGGGAGCGCCGGGCGTGGCGGGCGACGGCCGGAGCGGAGGCGGGGCGATGAGCGGCGCAGCGGTGATCGTGCTGACCGGAATCCTGGTTGGCGTGGCGTGCGCGGTCCCGGGCTGCTTTCTCGTGCTGCGGCGGCAGTCGATGCTCGGCGACGCGATCAGCCACGCGGCCCTGCTGGGCATTGTGGCCGCCTACTGGCTGACCGGCGGGAAGAATCCGCTGGCGGTGCTGGCGGCGGCGACGCTGGCCGGGGTGCTGACGGCGGCGCTCGTGGCGGCGGTGCGGCGCAGCGGACTTGCCGCCGCGGATGCCGCGATCGGGCTGGTGTTCCCGGCGATGTTCGCGATCGGGGTGATCGCCATCTCGCGGATGCCGCCGACGTTGCACCTGGATGTCGAGCATGTGCTGTTCGGTGAGATCGCCTACGCCCCGCTGGACGTGGCGCGTGTCGCGGGGGTCGATCTCGGGTACCGTTCGCTGTGGACGGCGGGGGCGATGGCGGCGCTCAACCTGGCGCTGGCCGCGCTGTTCTTCAAGGAGTTGCAGCTGACGACGTTCGATGCGGAACTGGCGCGAACGCAGGGATTCCGGCCCGACCTCGTCGGGCTTGGGCTGACGACGGCGACCGCCGCGACGGTGACGGTGGCGTTCGACAGCGTGGGTTCGATCCTGGCGATCGGGATGCTGATCGTGCCGGCGGCCACGGCCTGGCTGCTCACCGACGACCTCGCCCGCATGATTGGCGCGGCCTGCGCGACGTCGGCGCTGGCGGCGGCGACCGGCTACCTCGCGGCGCGGGCGATCGACGGGTCCATCGCCGGGGCGATGGTGGCCGCGGCGGGGGTGCTGTTCATGGCGGCGCTGGTATTCGGCCCGAAGCACGGGCTGCTGGCCCGGCGCATGGCGGGCGTCCGGCTCGCGGGCGCGCGGTGATGGCGGCGAACCGCGGCGTCACCGGCGGCAGGGAGACCGCGGAAGGGAGCGCCCCGAACCGCCAGCCCGCCATCACCGGGGCGATGGAGGATTTCCTCAAGGCGGTGTACCAGCTTGGGCTGGAGGGCGGCGGCGGCACCCAGCAGATCGCGGAGCGGCTCGGCGTCAGTGGTCCCTCGGTGACCAACATGGCGAAGCGGCTGCACGACCTCGGGCTGGTGGAGCACGCGCCCTATCACGGCATCGCGCTGACCGACCGGGGGCGCGCCGTGGCGCTCGAGACCATTCGCCACCACCGGCTGCTGGAGCTCTACCTCACCGAATCGCTCGGGTTCGGGTGGGACGAGGTGCACGCCGAGGCGGAACGGCTGGAGCATCATCTTTCGCGGGAGATGGTGGCGCGGATCGACCGGGCGCTGGGGTATCCGACGCATGACCCGCACGGCGACCCCATCCCGCGGGCGGATGGGTCGGTGGAGACCGTTCCGCCGTTGCGGTTGAGCGACCTCGCGGCCGGGGAGCGGGCGATGGTGGCGCGGGTGAGCGACCGGGATGTCGCCCGGTTGCGCTTCCTCGGCGAACTCGGACTGCGGCCGGGGGCCGAGGTTGCGGTGCTGGAGCGGTACCCCTTTGACGGCCCGCTGCGGGTGTCGGTGGAGGGAGCCGAGCACCTGATCGGCCCGGGCGTGGCGGCATCGGTCCACGTCGCGCCGCCGCAGGAGTGAGCGGCGGTCAGCCGAGGCCGAGCCCCATGCGGTCGCGGACGAGATCCATCTTGGCGGAGGCGCGGGCGCGGGCGCGGCCGGCGCCCTCCGCGAGGACGGCGCGGGCGATGGAGGGATCGGCCTCGAGTTCCGCGAGGCGGGTCTGGATCGGCGCGAGCGCGGCGACGACGACCTCGGCGAGGTCGGACTTGAACGCGCCGTAGCCCCGGCCGGCGTAGCGTTGCTCGATGGCGGCGACGCTTTCCCCGGACATCAGCGAATAGATGCCGAGGAGGTTGGCGAGGGCGGGCTTGTCGGCCGCCGCGGTGACCTCCGAGCCGGAGTCGGTGACGGCGCGCTTGACCTTCTTGCGGATGACGTCCGGGGCGTCGAGGAGGGCGATGGTGGCGTGGGGGGAGGGGTCGCTCTTGCTCATCTTGCGGGCCGGATTCTCGAGCGACATGATGCGGGCGCCCTCGCCCTTGATGTCAGGTTGGGGCAGCACGAAGGTGTCGCCGTAGCGGCTGTTGAAGCGGAGCGCGATGTCGCGGGTGAGTTCGATGTGCTGCTTCTGGTCCTCTCCGACCGGCACGAGATCGGTGTCGTAGAGGAGGATGTCGGCGGCCTGCAGGACGGGGTAGTCGAACAGGGCGGCGGAGACCTGCTCCTCCTTGCCGCCGGTCTTGTCCTTGAACTGGGTCATCCGGCGCAACTCGCCGAACTGGGTGACGGAGTTGAGCAGCCAGCAGCACTCGCCGTGCTCGCGCACGTCGGACTGGACGAAGATGACCGACTGGGCAGGGTCGAGCCCGGAGGCGAGCAGCACGTTGGCGAGGTGGAGGGTGTTGGCGCGGAGACCGTCGCGGGTGGTCGGCAGCGACAGGGCGTGCAGATCGACGATGCAGAAGACGTTGTCGTAGTCGGCCTGCTGATTGACCCAGTTGCGGATCGCGCCGAGGTAGTTTCCGATGTGGAAATTGCCGGAGGGCTGGATGCCCGAAAAGACGCGCTTGCGGCTGGTCACGACGAGATGCTCCCCTTGCCGGCGGACGGGACGGATCGGCTGGCGATTCTAGCAAACGGCCCCGGGTGGTCAGTCCCGCGTCGCGACGTCGGGGCTCTCGTCGAGCCACTCCGCGCCGAACGAGCGCATGGATTCGATGACCCCGAGCAGGGCGGCGCCCTTCGCGGTGAGCGAGTACTCGACGCGCGGCGGCACCTCGGCGAAGCAGCAGCGGTTCACGATGCCGTCGCGCTCGAGCCTGCGCAGGCGCTCGGCGAGGGTCTTCGGGCTGATGCCGGGGAGGGAGCGCTCGAGTTCGCTGAACCGCCTGCGGCCGGCTCCCAGATCGCGCACGATCAGCGGCGTCCAGCGGTTGGCGATGATGCCCGCGGTGCGGGCGACCGGACAACTCGGGCTGGCGGTGGTGTCCACGGTCATGCCTGTGGTCCGGGGGATGGCGGCGAGGAACCCTGCTGGAAACAGGATAGCATCCCGGTTGGGCCGGCCCCGCCGGGGCCATATACTGCCGGGAGGCTGGCAGGGGCCGACGCCGCCCGGAGGACGCATGGCGCACCCGTGGTTCACGGCGACCGATCTGGAACCGGGCGTGCGCGCCATCGGCGAGTCGCTGCACGATGAGAACGTGGCGTCGTTTCTCGTGGAGGGCGACCGGCGCGCGCTGCTGATCGACACGGGAACCGGCATCGCGGACCTGCGCGAGGTGGTGGCGGGGCTGACCGCGCTTCCGGTCACCCTGCTGATCAGCCACGGCCACTGGGATCACATCGGCTCGGCGGCGCGGTTCGCGGGCGAGGAGATCCTCGTGCATCCGCTGGAGGCGGACCGGCTGCGGGCCGGGGTGCCGAACGACCGGATGCGCCGGTACGTCGCGCCGGAGACGATGCTCGGTCCGGCGCCGGAAGCGTTCGATCCCGAGCGCCTCGAAATCGCCGGGGTCGAAGCGACGGGGGTGGTGAGCGACGGGGATGTGATCGACCTCGGCGGCCGGTCGCTCGAGGTCATCCACGTGCCCGGGCACTCACCCGGTCTGCTGGCGCTCCTCGACCGGGCCAGCGGCGCGCTGTTCACGACTGACGCCATCTACGGCGGGTCGCTGTATGCCCACCTGCCCGGGGTGGACTTCCCGGCCTATGTCGCGAGCGTGGCCCGGCTCGGCGCGCTGGAGCCGCTGGTCCGCAACGTGTACCCCTCGCACAACTCCCGGCGGCTGGAGCCCGCGATCCTCGGACGGGTGGATCGGGCGTTCCGCGAGGTCGCGGGCGGCAGGGAGCCGGATCTCGTGGAGAAGGGGGCGGCGCGCCACATCTTCGATGGTTTCGCGATCCTGCGGCCGGCGGAGCCGCCCGCGTGACGCTGCGGATCGCCGCCTACATCGCCGGCACGGCGATCGCCGCGCTGGCGCTCGCCACGCTTTCCTCCGCGAGGCTGGTGGCGTTCCAGACTATTCCCTCGGTCGCCCTGTTCGCGATCCTGCTCGGGTTGCTGCAGAGCGGGGTCGCCCCGGCGCTGGGCAGGTTGCCGCGAGCGTCCGGGTGCTGGCCGTTCGCGGCGGCGGCGTTCGCGCTGAACGCCGCGTTCTTCTGGCTTGCCGGGCGGGCGTTGCCGGGGGTGACGGTGACCGCGGCGGGCGCGTTGGCGGGCGGGGCGGCGACGGCGGCGGCCGCGGCCGCCGTGTTCACCCTGCTCGACGAACGGCTCGGGCATGAGTGACGCCGAGCGCACGGCCCTGCCCGGGCCGCTCACCATCGGGATTCTCTCCGACACCCATGTGAACGACCGGGGCAGCCGCGGGTTGCCGCCGGAGGTGGGGGCGCTGTTCGCCCGGTTCGGGGCGGGGCTCATCCTGCATGCGGGCGACCTCAACAGCCTGTCGGTGATCGAAGATCTGGAGCGAGTCGCCCCGGTGCTGGCGGTGCGCGGCAACAGCGACCTGCCGGAGACGAGACGGACGCTGCCTGCCCGCCGCGAGATCGAGATCGCCGGGCGGACCATCGTGCTGGTGCACGGCGACGCCGGGCCGACCGCCAACCGCACCGCCGAGGCGATGGCCGGGAAGGCGGACTGCGTGATCTACGGGCACAGCCACATGCCGCGGATGGAACTGGTGCGGGAGACGCTGCTGTTCAATCCGGGGTCGGCGACCGACAAGCGCTGGTGGCCGGATTACTCGGTGGGACTGCTGCGGGTGACGGAGGCGGGGCTGGAGCCGGAATTGGTGGTGTTCCAGCGGCCGCAGGACCTGGACCGGGTCATGCCGTAGCGGCGCGGGGAAGCGGGGTAGGCGAGGTCTGGGCCTCGGGCGTGGGCAGCGCGGGCACCACCGTGGTCTCGATGCCGGCGGCGGTGGCGAGGCTGCCGGCCACCCCGTCGGTGGTGACGACGCTGAGCGCGACGGCATGGTCGAAGGAGGACTCGGCGACCTGCCGGACGAGGCCGAGGTCGTTCCAGTCGAGGACGCCGGGCTCGATCAGCAGGACGATGGTGGCGTTTACGCGGTCGGGGAAGGCGCTGGCGGCGTCGGCGAGGGCCTGCCTGCTGCCGATGACCTCGATGAACCGCTGCTCGCGCGCCATGACCTTGTGATAGAAGAACGTAATGATGATCTTCAGGACCGCGGCGGCGGGAACGGCGAGGATCAGCCCGAGCGGGCCGCCGATGGTGGTGCCGATGACCAGCACGAAAATGACCAGCAGCGGGTTGAGGTGCACCATGCGGCCGATGACGAGGGGGATGACGAAGACGTCCTCGATCTGGCGCAGCAGGAAGTAGACGAGGGCCACCACGATGGCGAGGGTGGCGTTGGACCAGTCGAAGGGGGCGGTGGGCTGGAAAAACGCGATGGTGACGGCGATCGCGCCAGCGCTCCAGGGGCCGATCAGCGGGATGAGTTCGAGGAACCCGGTGATGATCGCCACGGAGAGGGCGTAGTCGACGTCGAGAATGCGCAGGGCGATGTAGGACGCGGTGGACATGATCACGAGGAGCACGATCTGGCCGCGAAGATAGGCGCCGAGCGTGCTGTTGATCTCCACCAGCAGGCGGTCGAACTCGCGGTGGTAGCGGCGGCTCATGAAGCCGCGAATGGCCTGCATGAAGCGGTCGCCGTAGATGACGAGGTAAAACGAGGCGATCAGGAAGATGAACAATTCGATCGCGAAGGCGAACGTCTCGATCACCAGGGGCACGGCCTCGGTGGAGAGCAGTTCGCCAAGTTGCTCGCCGACAAGATCGAGCCGCTGCTGGATGAATTCCGGGTTGAGCGCGGCGAACCGGCTGTCCTCGGCGCGGCGGGCGAGGAACCAGCCTTCGATGTCGGCGAACATCCGCGGCAGCGTGATCTTTTGCAACTGGTCGAGTTGCTGGAACAGCTGCGGCGCGAGGTTGACGACCAGGATGGCGAGCACCAGCGCGATGACGAGGTAGAGCCAGATGGTAATGAGCTGGCGCGGCAACCGGGTCTTGCGCTGGACGCGGGTGACGACCGGGCTGAGGATATAGGCGGTGATCACGGCCCAGATGAAGGGGCCGAGCGCCCCGGCGGTCAGGAACAGGATGAACATGCCCAGGGCGGCGGCAACCCAGACGACCGTGGTCCTGGCGCGTGGCGAGAGGGTGACATCCATCGGGGGAAGGCTAGTCCTCGCGCGAGACGGCTCCGGGTCCGGCCACGATGGGCGACGCCGGCAGCCGCGCCGGACCAGCGCGGCGTGCCCCGTCCGGGATGGTAGCACGGCGTCCCGGGGGGCGCGGACAATCGGGCCGGAAGCGCGGACGGGTATACTCGGAATGGCTACGGGTCCGCGTTGGACGGGCCGCCGCAGGGAGCCAGAACGTGGACGTGAATTTCCGGATACCGGGGCCGACGCCGCTCCCGCCGCGCGTGCTCGACGCCATGCAGCAGCCGATGATCTCCCATCGCGGGGCGCGGTTCCGGGAGTTTTTCCGGGAAACGCTGGCGATGGCGCGCGAAGCGCACCGGACCGAGCATCCGGTGCTGGTGTGGCCGGCGAGCGGATCGGCGGGGTGGGAAGCCTCGGTTGTCAACCTGTGTCGGCCGGGGGACCCGGTGCTGGCCACGGTATGCGGGGAGTTCGGCGAGCGGTACGCGCAGGTGGCGGAGATCTTCGGGCTCGACGTGCGCCGGCTGACCGTGCCGTGGGGCAAGGCGGTGACGCCGGTGGAGTTGCGGGCGGCGCTGGCGGCCAATCCCGAGGTCCGGGCCGTGTTCATCACGCACAACGAGACCGCGACCGCGGTGACCAATCCGGTGGCGGAGCTGGCCGCGGTGGTGCGGGAGCACGGCGCGCTGGTGCTGGTGGACGCCGTGAGCGGGGCCGGGGCGCTGCCGCTCGAGGTGGACGCCTGGGGACTCGATTTCGTGATGTCGGGGTCGCAGAAGGCGTGGATGTGTCCGCCCGGGCTGATGATCGCGGCGATCGGCCCGCGGGCGTGGGAGGCGACGGCACGGTCGGGCTTCCCGCGCTTCTACTGGGACTTCAACCGGATGCGGGAACAGGCCGAGGAAGGCTTCACGCCGACGACGCCGGCGATCTCGACCCTCTACGGGTTCCGGGCCGCGCTGGAGATCATGCTGGACCTCGGCATGGAGTCGGTCTGGGACCTGCACGAGCGGATGGGTTCGGCGGTGCGCTCGACGCTGACGCGCGGGGGCATCGAGCTCTTCGCCGATACGGCGTACGTCTCGAACACGGTGACGGCGTTTCTCACGCCCGAGGGGGTGAGCGCGAAGGAGTTCACCGCGCGGATGCGCGATGAGCATGGCGTGGCCGCCGCGGGGGGGCAGGGACCGTTCAAGGACTCGATGGTGCGGATCGGCCACATGGGGTGGGCGACGGTCGGAGAGACCACGGCGGCGGCCGAGGCCGCGGTCAGCGTGGCCCGCTCACTCGACCCGGTTCGGGTGTGATCGTTTACGCACCATTGCAGGCGTGCGAACGCGGTCGCTATACTAGCGTGACTGCTTTCCCGGTCATGCGCGCGCCCAGGGCGGGCGAGGCATCCGGGCGAGGCGCGTGAAACATCACCGCCCGCAGGAAGGTGTATGGACGGAAGCGACGTGAGCGACCAGACGAACATGACGGACGAAGAGGTTTCCGCGGGCCGCGCCGGTGAGGCGGAGCCCTCGAGGTCCGCTCCCGCCTCGGCGATGGCAGAGCTCGACGAGGAACTGGATGCTGCGTCGCTCATGGAGCGATACCTCAGCGATCCCAGCCACGACTACAAGAGCCTGAAGTATGGCGACGTCCTCGAAGGCGTCATCATGCACGTCGACCGGGACGAACTCCTGGAGGACATCGGCTCGAAGTCGGAGGGCGTGATCCCCTCGCGCGAATACTCGAGCATGACCTCCGAGGAGAAGGACGCGCTGAAGATCGGGGACTCCATCCTCGTCTTCGTGGTGCAGCCGGAGAATCAGGAGGGTCATCCGGTCGTCTCGATCGACCGCGCCCGCCAGGAGAAGAGCTGGCGGCGGCTGCAGGAGATCTACGAGGCGAACGAGGTTATCGAGGCCGAGGTCACCAACTACAACAAGGGCGGCCTGCTCGTGAACCTCGACGGGGTGCGCGGCTTCGTGCCGGCCTCCCAGGTGACCGAGATCCGCGGCGGCGACGAGGCGAGCAAGCAGGCCGACATGGCCCGCCTGATCGGCACGAAGCTGGCGCTCAAGGTCATCGAGATCAACCGCCATCGCAACCGGCTGGTCCTTTCCGAGCGGCAGGCCGTCCAGGAACGCCGCGACGTGATGAAGGAGAAGCTGATCGAGGAGCTGAAGGAGGGCGAGGTCCGGACCGGGCGCGTCTCCTCCATCTGCGACTTCGGGGCGTTCGTCGACATCGGCGGCGCCGACGGGCTCGTCCACCTGTCCGAGCTCTCCTGGAGCCGGGTCCGCCACCCAAGCGAAGTGCTGCGGGTCGGCCAGGAGGTCGAGGTTCACGTCCTCGGCATCAACGCCCAGGAAAAGAAGATCGCGCTGTCCATCAAGCGGACCCAGGCGGAGCCGTGGAGCCGGGTGGCCGCCAAGTACGAGGTGGGTCAGCTGGTGCGCGGCACCGTGACCCAGCTCGCGAACTTCGGCGCGTTCGCCCGCATCGAGGACGGCATCGAGGGCCTGATCCACGTCTCCGAACTGGTGGACGACCGGATCACGCACCCGAAGCAGGTGGTTATCGAGGGGCAGGATCTGCTGCTCCGCATCATCCGCATCGATCCGCAGCGGCGGCGCATGGGTCTTAGCCTGCGGCGGGCGATCGACACGCCGGAGACCGACCTGCTGTCCGTCTTCGGCGATGGCGCGCTGGCGGAGCGCGATGCCCTGATCGAGGTGATCCGGCAGCGGCTGGAGACCGAGGGCATCGAGCTCGGCAATGCGCTGCAGACCGGTGGCCTGTCGGCGCTGCCCGAGCCGGACGAGGAGAAGCCGGAGCGGGAGGCGCGGCAGGAGTCCGCGGCGCCCGCGGCCCCGGCGCCCCGCGAATGGGTGGAGCCGAAGGTGCCGCCGGCGGAGCGGAAGAAGGAGCGCGTCGAGCGCCCGAAGCCGGTGGTGGCGGAGCCGCCAGTGGCCGCCGAGGGCGAGATGTCCGCCATGGAACTCGCCTTCGCGATGGCGGGCGCGGACCTGTCCGACGCATCGTCGGACGACGACAGCGATGGCAAGTCCGCGGAGGGCTAGCAATCGCGGCGTCGGACAGCCGGGCGCAGCCCCGGTTCAGCGAGATGAACACGTCAGGAGCATCGGCAGGCGCGGGTTCGCGCCTGCCGATGTGTGCATGCCTACCAAACAGGGGCGGAACCAGGCGCCGCGCACGCGCGTAGACGGGACTAGAGGACCCGCTATGTCGTACAACTCGTAAAGCAGAAACGGTACAGCGGGGAGGCGTGACGGCCGGCCCCGGGGCGACGGGAGAACAGCATGGCAGACAAGTTCGACAAGTTCACGGAACGGGCCAGGAAGGTCCTCCAGCTCGCCCAGGAAGAAGCGCAGCGGTTCAATCACAACTACATCGGCACCGAACACCTGTTGCTCGGCCTGGTCCGGGAGGGTGATGGCGTCGCCGCGCGCGTACTGAGCAACATGGGGGTCCAGCTGCCGAAGGTGCGGTCGGCGGTGGAGTTCATCATCGGCCGCGGCGAGACGATGATCATGGGCGAGATCGGGCTGACCCCGCGCGCCAAGAAGGTCATCGAGCTCGCGGTGGACGAGGCGCGCAGGCTCAATCATCACTACATCGGGACGGAGCACCTGCTGCTGGGGCTGGTGCGCGAGGGCGAGGGGATCGCGGCGGGCGTGCTGGAGAGCCTGGGCGTCAACCTGGAGAAGGTGCGGGCGCAGGTGATGCAGGTCGTCAGCCAGAGCTCGACCTACAGCCAGACCAAGACGCAGACCAAGACCCCCTACATGGACGCCCTGGGCGTCGACCTCACCGAGGCGGCGCGGAACAACAAGCTCGGTCCGCTGATCGGGCGGTCCAACGAAATCGACCGGGTCATGCAGATCCTGTCGCGGCGCACGAAGAACAACCCGGCGTTGATCGGCGAGCCGGGGGTCGGCAAGACCGCGATCGTCGAGGGGCTGGCCCAGCGGATCGTGGCTGGCGACGTGCCGGAACAGCTGCAGAACAAGCGGCTGGTGGCGCTGGACATCGGCGCGCTGGTGGCGGGTACGAAGTACCGCGGCGAGTTCGAGGAGCGGCTGAAGAAGATCGTCGGCGAGGTCAAGGAGACGGGGAGCATCCTGTTCATCGACGAGCTGCACACGCTCGTTGGGGCGGGGGCGGCCGAAGGCGCGGTGGATGCCGCGAACATCCTGAAGCCTGCCCTGTCCCGGGGTGAATTGCAGACCATCGGCGCGACCACGCTGGACGAGTATCGCAAGTACATCGAGAAGGACGCCGCGCTCGAGCGCCGCTTCCAGCCGGTGCAGGTGGACGAGCCGAATGTCGAGGAGACGATCCAGATCCTGACCGGCGTGCGCGGGCTGTACGAGGAGCATCACAAGCTGAAGATCAGCGACGATGCGCTGAAGGCGGCGGCCAACATGGCGGCGCGGTACATCACCGACCGCTTCATGCCGGACAAGGCGATCGACCTGATCGACGAGGCGTCGTCGCGGGTGCGCATGTACCGGTCGGCCGCGCCGCCGAGCCTGAAGGAGGCGCTGGCCGGGCTGTCGTCGCTGCAGCGGGAGCTGGAGGCGGCGATCAACAGCCAGGAGTTCGAGCTGGCGGCGGAACTGCGGGACCGGGAGCGCAAGCTGCGGGACCGGATCGAGGCGCAGTCGCAGGAACTGAAGGACTCGCGCAGCGGCGACGAGATGTACGTGACGGAGGAGGACATCGCCCAGGTGGTGGCGATGTGGACGGGCATCCCGCTGGTGCGCATCGCCGGCGAGGAGTCCCAGCGGCTGCTCAAGATGGAGGAGGCGCTGCACGCCCGGATCATCGGCCAGGACGAGGCGATCACGACGCTGTCGAAGGCGGTGCGGCGGGCGCGCGCCGGGATCAAGAACCCGAAGCGGCCGATCGGGTCGTTCATTTTTCTCGGGCCGACCGGGGTGGGCAAGACCGAGCTCGCCAAGGCGCTCGCCGAGTTCATGTTCGGCTCCGAGGATCACCTGATCAAGATCGACATGTCGGAGTTCATGGAGCGGCATGCGGTGTCGCGGCTGGTCGGCGCGCCTCCGGGCTACGTCGGCTACGAGGAGGGCGGCCAGTTGACCGAGGCCGTCCGCCGCAAGAGCTACAGCGTGATCCTGCTCGACGAGATCGAGAAGGCGCACCCGGAAGCGTTCAACATGCTGCTCCAGATCATGGAGGACGGGAATCTGGCCGACGCCAAGGGGCGCAAGGTCGACTTCCGGAACACCATCATCATCATGACCTCGAACGTGGGGGCGGAACAGATCACGCGGGACATGACCCTGGGGTTCGCCTTCAAAGAGGACGCCAGCAAGGCGCAGGCCCGCGAGTACGACAAGATGCGCGAGAAGGTGACGGGGTCGCTCAAGCAGACGTTCCGGCCGGAGTTCCTGAACCGGATTGACGCGGTGATCGTGTTCCACTCGCTGACGAAGGAGCAGATCCGCGAGATCGTGGATCTGGAACTCGGGCGGGTGAAGAAGCAACTGGCGGAGCAGGACGTCGCGCTCGAGGTGACCGAGGCGGCGATGGATCTGCTGGGCGAGCGCGGCTACGACCACACCTACGGGGCGAGGCCGCTGCGGCGCATCATCCAGAACCTGATCGAGGACCCGTTGGCCGAGGGCATCCTCAATGGCCGGTTCCCGGCCGGATCGCGGGTGATGGTCGACGTCGAGGAGGACCTCCTGAAGCTCGAACCGCTGCCCGCGGACGAGGAGGCAGGAGAGCCCGAGGCTGGCG
>JBJTKE010000174.1:0-2464 GCA_046096285.1 Chloroflexota bacterium | reverse complement strand
GGTCGAGGCCGAGCGCCCACCCGTCGAGTTCGAACGCCTCGCCCTCGCGGCGTTCGCCGGGGGCGGGTCCGTCGAGGCTGAACCTGATGCGGTCCGACCCCGGCAACGGCTCGATGGCGAGGAGTTCCGCCGTCATGGCCCCGCTCACGACGGGGGCAGCGGACGATGCCGCTCCCAGCAAATGCCCCATTTGCGCTCGAACCGCACCTGGTTGGACCGGAAAAGGGGAACGTAGTTGCCGGTCGGGAGCAGTTTGCCGATGCTGGCGTGGTAGGCGTGGTGGACGTAGACCTCCGGGGCCCAGGCGATGCGGTATCCCGCCAGGCGGGCGCGCACCGCGTAGTCCTCGTCCTCGAACATGCCCACTTCATACCGCTCGTCGAGCGGTCCGAGCCGCTCGTAGAGGTCGCGCCGGAGGGCCGTGCAGAACATGGCCAGCATGCGGATGGGCACGACCTCGCCGGCGTGCGCGGCGGCGCGGCGGCGGGCGATCTCCTCGAATTCGCCGCAGGTGGTGTAGACGAGGTCCACCTGGGCCTCGTTGCAGGTGCGGTTGGTGGCGGGCCCGAGCAGGCCGATCGAGGGGTCGTCGAGGTGGTGCGCGAGGCGATTCAGCCAGCCGTGGGGCACGATCGTGTCGTTGTTGAGCAGGACGAAGATGTCGCCGGTGGCGTCGGCCATCGCCTGGTTGTTGGCGGGGCCAAACCCGGTGTTCGTGTCGTTCAGCATCAACCGGATGTGGGGAAAGCGCGCGGACTGTTCGCGGAGCCAGTCCACGGTGCCGTCGGTCGAGCCGTTATCGACGACGACGATCTCGAGGTTGGGGTAGTCGGTGTTTTCCAGCAGGCTGGCGAGGCACATGCGGTTGTAGGCGAGGTTGTCGAAGGTGATCACGATCACGCTGGCGCGCGGCCAGGCGGCCCGGATCGCGCGGTCGAGGGCCGCCCAGCGGGCCGGCCACGAGGGGAGCGGCGCCAGATCGACCTCGCCCTCGCCCGGCCCGATCGCGATCTCTGCGCCGGCATCGCCAAAGGCAATGCGTCGCCAGCCGAAAGCGCGGCGTGCTGCGTCGGTGGCGGGAATCAGGGACGCGTCGGCCACGAGGATGGCGGCGGATTCGCAGTCGCGGTCGCGGCGGAGGGAGGCTAGCGCGGTCCCGATGGCCGCCGGTTGGTCACGCTCCAGTTCGACTGGCTGGAAATCCGGGGGCTGGGGGCCGGTCCAGCCCTCGCCCGGGTGGTGCAGCCAGAAGACCCGGTGCGCGTGGCGGGCGAATTCCACCGCGAGCGATCGGCACGTGGCGGCATTGGGCCCGGGCGAGGCAAGGACGATCAGGTCGTAGCGGGCGGCCATGTCCGGCATCGAGGCTGCGAGGGCGTGCTCGACGGTGGCCTGCGGCAACTCCGGTTCCCGGGCGCGCTGCCGGGCGGCGATCACGAGGTCGGGCGTGAGCACCGGGGGGCCAGCAGGAGCGGGCGATCCCTGCCCGCACCGCCGGCAGCGGCGCGGCGGCTCGGGAAGCTCCGGCCTCTCGACGGCTGCGCTCATGGCTAGTCCATCCGCAGGCCGCCATCCTCGCCCTTCCGGGTGAGGTTGCGGTTGTAGTAGGGATCGCGCTCGATGAATCTGCCCCACCGGTTGCGCAGCCGCCCGATCTCCGAAGGCTTGGCGATCACCTTCTTGGTGACGGACTCGTGGTGCACGAGCGCGGCGTGCGGCGTGTAGACGTTGCGGTAACCGGCCTCATAGGCGCGCAGGCAGAAGTCGACGTCGTTGAAAGCGATGGGCAGGTTGTCCTCGTCGAGCCCGCCGAGGGTCCGCAGCAGGTCGGTCTTCATCAGGGCGCAGGCGAAGGTGACGCCGAGGTAGTTGCAGACCGCGTCGGGGAGGCCGAAGTACCCGGGGGCGTCGCCCCGGAAGAACTTGAACGCGTGGCCGGTTCCGTCATAGGGTCCGAGGGTGACGCCGGCGTGCTGGATGGTGCCATCCGGGTAGAGCAGTTTCGCGCCCACTACGCCGATTTCCGGGAGTTGGGCGTACTCCAGCATGGCCTCGATCCAGCCGGGCGTGATCACCGTGATGTCGTCGTTGAGCAGCAGCGCGTACTCGGTCCTGATGTGGGGGATCGCCTTGTTGATCAGCGCCGAAAAGTTGAACGGCTGAAGGTCCACCGGCACGCGGACGAGGTTCGGGAATGCCGGCAGCAACTCGTCCACCAGCGAGGCGACCTCGCCGCCGGTGGAGTTGTCGAGGATCAGGATGTGCAGGTTCGGGTACGTGGTGCGGTTGATCAGGTCGTCCATGCAGGGGCGCAGGAACTGCATCTTGCCGCCGCTTGGCATGACGATGGTGACCCCGGGGTTGCCCTCGATCGCGTGCCGGACGCGCCACAGGCCGGGCTGGTTGCCGGGCTCCACCGTCGCTGGCAGGCGGCGGCGCTCCATGGCGCGGCGCAGCGCATCGG
>JBJTKE010000173.1:0-1434 GCA_046096285.1 Chloroflexota bacterium | reverse complement strand
GGTTCCGCGAGGGAGCATTCCGGCACATGTCGATTGTCGAGATAACGTCCGTCGAGCCCGCCGCGCCCAACCAGGAGCGACTGCTCGCGTTTCACATCGACGCCCCGCGGCTCGGAGGGCGGAACGTCTACGACATCGAGTTCGCCGGCTGGGTCATCGGCCGGGAGACCGAGGTCCGGGAGGTCGAGGTCCACGTCGAGGGAACGGTCCTCCGCCGCGCCCCGATCGACCAGTTCCGGCAGGACGTGGCCAACCACTACCCCGACCACCCGAACGCCCGGATCAGCGGCTTTCGCACCTGGGTCAGCGTGATCGGGATCGAGCCCGGGGCGGCCCTCCAGCTTCGCGCGGTGCTTGCCGACGACAGCCGCGTCCGCCTCGCCACCGTCCATTTCACCCACCAGCCGCTCAACACCGGGTTCCAGCCGTCCCTGCGGCCGCTCATGCTCACGACCCTCGGCCGCGCCGGCCCGACCTGGACCATGCGGCTGCTCTCGGAGCACCCGCAGATCGTCGTTCACCGCTGGCACCCCTACGAACTCCGCACTGCCCGCTACTGGTGGCACATGACCAAGGTGCTCTCCGAACCGCGCGACCCCTATCACTCGGCGCAGGCCGACCGCTTCCAGACCAACCGCGACACCATCGGCCACAACCCGTTCTACCCCGAGCCGATCGCCGTCACCCCCGGCCTGTTCGAGTGGATGGGCCGGGACTACCCGGAGCGGCTCGGCCGGTTCTGCCAGGAGCAGGCCGAGATGACCTACGAGCTGATCGCCAGGGGCCAGGGCCAGACCGCGCCCGTCTTCATGGCCGAGAAGCACCGCGCCGACTCCATGCCGTGGCTCGTCTGGGAGCTCTATCCCAACGCCCGGGAGATTTTCCTCGTTCGCGACTTCCGCGACGTGGTCAGCTCGATGCTGGCCTTCAACGTGAAGCAGGGCTTCCGGGCGTTCGGTCCCGAGCACATCAAGACCGACGAGGACTTCGCCCGCTACCTCCGCAACACCACCATCAAGCAACTTGCCCGGAGCTACCCGAAGCGCAAGGACCGGGCGCACCTCGTCCGCTACGAGGACCTCATGGAGGAAACCGAATCCACCCTGCGCGGAATGCTTGCCTACCTTGAACTCGACGCCAGCGATGACGTTATCGCAGGCATGATCGCCCGCGCATCCGAGGAAACCGAGAACTCCCGCCGGCACAAGACCAGTTCCGGGTCCTCCATCGCTCGCTGGAAGCAGTCGCTCGCCCCGGGCGTGCAGGAGGTCTGCAACGAGGTCTTCGCCGACGTGCTGGAGCAGTTTGGCTACGCGGTTTGACCGCGGGATAGGCAGACCGCCCCGGCATGACGATCCTCATCGTCGCCCCACCGAAAACCGGAAACATGTGGATCAAGTGCCTGCTCGGATCCGTCTACGGGCTGCGCTGGCT
>JBJTKE010000172.1:0-2992 GCA_046096285.1 Chloroflexota bacterium | reverse complement strand
AGTTTGTCGATCTGCTCGAGAGTCGCTTTCGGGTCGCGGGTGTCGGCGGTGGTCATCGACTGCACCCGGATCGGGTACTCGCCGCCGAGTTTCACGCCGCCGACGTCGAGCACGCGAGTCTTCCGGCGCGGGGCAATCAGGGACATAGCGCGTTCTCTCCTTGGCGCGGGCAGGCCACGCCGCGTGCGAACCGGCGGATCCGGCTACGGCAGGAACGAATGGCCGCCGAGACTCCGGCCGATGTCGAGAAACGCCACGATGAACATGACCCCGATCAGCAGGATCATCCCGGCGAGATGAACGACACCCTCCCGCTCGGGCGGGATGCGCTTGCCGCCACGCAGCACCTCGACGAGCACGAAGAGCAGCCTGCCGCCATCGAGCGCGGGCAACGGGAGCAGGTTGAGGATCGCGAGGTTGAGCGAGAGGAGGGTGGACAACTGCGCCAGCGTCACCCACAGCGGGAGCGGGCTGGCGTCGATGACCTCGCTGGTGATCTGGCCCATCCCGATGGGGCCGGCGATCTGCCCGAGTGGGGCCTTGCCGGTGATGAGGTCACGCAGGCCGGACAGCATCTGGACGACCTGGTCCCAGACCTGGGCGATGCCACGCGGAACCACCTGCAGCAATGGCACCCGTTCGAAGATGGGCTGCACGACGAGGTCAAGGCCCGCCTCCGCGAACGGATCGCCGTCATCGGCGACGGCCGGAGCCGCCAGGTCGAGCGTCTGCTCGGCCCCGGCCCGGGAGACCGTCACCGCGACGTCCGTCCCGCGGTTGTTCATGACTTCGGCGTAGAGCACGTACTGGGTCTGGACTGGCTGCCCGTTGACGGCGACCAGCAGATCGCCTTCCTCGAGGCCGGCTGCGGCCGCGGCCGTGCCCGGCTCCACAGCGGACATCGTGAGGCGGGAGAGAACCTCCTCGCTGACCTTGACCCCGGTGGGACCCTGGTCGGCGGGCGGGTTGGCGCGCGGGGTGACGGTGGAATCGACCAGTTCGCCATCGCGCTCGAGCCGAACGCTCATCGGCCGGTCGCCGAAACTGCGGGCGCGCGCGCCGACCTCGTCGGAGGAGGAGATTGGCGCGCCGGCCACCTCGACGATCCGGTCGCCCGGCTGCCAGCCCGCCGCCTGCGCGGGAGAATCAGGAGCGACGTCGGCGATGTAGACGGCGGAGGAGGAGACTCCCTGGAAACCTACCACCAGCACCATCAGGACGATGGCGAGCAAGATATTCATCAGGGACCCGGCCGAGAGAAAGAACGCCCGCTGCAGCGGGGATTTGGCCGGCATGGAGTCGGGTTCGAGATCCTTGCCGTCCTCGCCCTTGACACGGACGAAGCCGCCGAAGGGGATCCAGTTCAGCGACCAGATTACCCCGTCCCGCTCCCAGCCCTTCAGCCGGGGCGGGATGCCGATGCCGAACTCCTCGACCTTGGCGCCGACCTTCCGGGCGGCGAAGTAGTGACCGAACTCGTGCACGAGGATGAGCACCGCGAGGATCGGCACGATGTACAGCGCGTTTACAAGCCCGTCAGGCACTCGAAATCTCTCCACGAAGAACCGGATCTCCGCCCCGCGAAGCCCCGGAATCTGCACGATTGAATGGTACTACGGGCGCAACGGCGGAACCGTTCCGGGGCAACACGGGCGTCCGTTATGGTGAGTTGCCATGCTAGAATCGGCCGTCGCCCGGGCGCCGGAGCGGCCGGCGGCGGCGAGCGCCGCATTCGCGAGAGGGTGCAGAGCGCGATGATCGTCGGCGTCCCGCGGGAAGTGAAGATTTCGGAGAGCCGCGTGTCGACCACGCCGGCCGGCGTGGCGGAGTACGTGGCGCACGGCCACTCGGTGATCGTGGAAACGCTCGCCGGCGCCGGCTCCGGGTTCTCCGACGAGCAGTATCGCCGGGCCGGGGCGACGATCGCCGATGCCGCCGCCGATGTGTACGGCGCGGCCGAGATGATCGTCAAGGTCAAGGAACCGGTGGCGCAGGAGTACGATCTGCTGCGGCCGGGCCAGATCCTGTTCACCTATCTGCATCTCGCCGCCGACGAGCCGCTCACTCGCGCCCTGATGCGCAACGGCGTCATCTCGGTCGCCTACGAGACCGTGCAGTTGCCCAACGGCTCGCTGCCGCTGTTGACGCCCATGAGCGAGGTGGCCGGACGGATGTCGGTGCAGGTGGGCGCGTACTACCTGCAGGCGACCAATGGCGGCAGCGGGGTGGTGCTGGGGGGCGTGCCCGGCGTGTTGCCCGCCCGGGTGGTGGTGATCGGCGGTGGAGTCGTCGGCGCCAACGCCGCCCAGATCGCCCTCGGCATGGGCGCGAACGTGACGATCGTCGACAAGGCCGTGGACCGGCTGCGAACGCTGGACCTCCAACTGCACGGGAGGTTGCAGACGCTGGCGTCGAACCGGGAGAACGTGGCGGAGGCAGTGGGCGAGGCCAACCTCGTGATCGGCGGCGTGCTGCTGCCCGGCGCGAAGGCCCCGAAACTGGTGACGGAGCCGATGGTTCGCTCGATGCGTCCCGGTTCGGTGGTCGTCGACGTGGCCATCGACCAGGGCGGCTGCATCGAAACCTCGCGGCCGACATCGCACGCCGAGCCGACCTTCAAGGTCGATGAGGTCGTGCACTACTGCGTCACCAACATGCCCGGCGCCGTGCCCCGGACCAGCACGCTGGCGCTGTCGAACGCGACGCTGCCATATGGCATCGACCTGGCCGACCACGGGTTCGCCGGCGCGGTGCGCAGGAATCCGGCGCTGGCCCGGGGCGTGAACGTCCTTGACGGCAAGATCACCTACCCGGCGGTGGCCGAGGCCTTCGGGCTGCCCTGCACGCCGCTGGAGAACCTCGTCAGCCAGGCGTGACGGCAGGGCGGGGCCTCCACGAGGCGCCGCCTGCCCGGCGCCCGCAGGTGGCGCGGCGGCGGCCGGGAGCGCGGCCTGCAGCAGGTCGGGGACCGGGGCGTCGACGTGGTGGCGTC
>JBJTKE010000171.1:0-9590 GCA_046096285.1 Chloroflexota bacterium | reverse complement strand
TCGCTGGGCGCCGCCATCGTCGTCGCCCTGCGCCGAGCTACCCGCGAATGGGCTGCGCCACCGGGAGCGATCGCCGCGAGGCGGGTTGCTGCCGGCTGAGTCGCCGCCGGCGGGCGTTCTGGATCGGTCGTTTCGGTCGTTCACTGAATCCTCATCACGAGCGGGTCAAGCAGCACGGTTGCGCTGCCCGCTGCTGGTTCGGCGGACCGGGCGCCGGCCGAAGGATCGACCGGGGACCGCACACGCACGATTCGAGCCGGGATCGGCGACATCCCGGCGGCGACGGTATCGGCAGGGAGACACCCGGCGCGGAATGCGCACAATCGGGAGATCGAACCGGGCCGGCTCCGAGCCGGCGGGGGCCCTGCGCCCCTGGAGCCTCGCCGCCCGGCCGCCCGGCAACGGGCAAGTCGGAGGCGGACGCCAGCAGGACCGGGCCGGACGCCTGCCGGCGACGATCCCGCGGCAAATTACGGTTAGTGTAGCCGGTTGCGGCTCCGACGCGAGCGCGTCAGCCGCCGAGATGCGGCATGAAGCGCGTAACCGCGACGATGGCGAAAGCCACCAGGAGCAACGCGAGGCAGCCGATCGCCACAATGGTGCCGGTGCCGACGGTTGGTTCGGCGGCGGGCGATGGTTCCTGCGATGTCAACGCCGGCGAGGAGTCCCCGGTTCCGGCGGGATCAGGCGTGCCGGTCATGGCTGGGCGGAGGTCATGGAGCGGGGGCGCCGGCGTCGGCCGCCGCGGCCTCCGGGCCGAACAGGAAGAAGACATCGAACAGCCAGACGCCGTCTTCGCGCACGAAGTCGAGGCGCTGGGGGATGGGCTGACCTCCGAGGGTGATCTCGACGTAGGCCCAGGCGCGGTCGGGGTCGGTTTCGGTGACCTCGCCGACGCGCTGGAACGCGAGCGGCGTGGACATGAACAACCGGAGGTCGCGGCTGAATTCGGAGAGCGGAGCGACCGAGGAGATGTCGGCGAGCGCATCGCTGCTGTGAAGGGCGAGGAACCGGGCAGGGTCGCCGGTGGCCCAGCAGCCGGTCGCCTGGGCGAGCAGGCTGTCGATTGCCTTCTCGGTGGTTTCGCCTCGGGGGAGGCCCTCCTGGGCGGTCAGGCCGGAGGTTGCGCCGGAGTCAGGAACGGGAGATGCGGCAGCGACGCCCGGCCTCGCACCGTCGGCGGGGATGCCGCAGGCCTGGAAGCCCATCAGGGGATGAGACTGGAGCAGGATGCGCCGCTCCTCGCAGGCGTCGGTGATCGCGGTCAACACGATGCCATCACCCGAGCGGCGCCAGGCGTAGGTGGCGGGAAGGCGATCGGACCCGGGGTCGCCGCACCAGATGAGACCCTGCCAGTCAGCGATGGAGAGCGTGGAGCCATCGACCTCGTACGATCCACTGACCACGACGCCGACATCCTGGCGATCGAGCGTGTAGGACCCATCGGCGTTGAACGTGACGGCCCAGGTGCCGAGGAGCGCAGCCTGACCGGGGAGTGCGGGTGGCAGGTCAGGCTTGGCGATGCTCGCGGAGTAGACGCCGACCAGGTCGTCGGCGTCGTTCTGCCGCGCAAGCGAGACCGGCGAGAACGCCGCCGCGAGCGCCGCGACGGCAAGCGCAGCGAAGGCGAGACCGCGGATGGCCGGCCTGGCTACCGGTCTGGTCCACGAGAGGTGACCCATGATTCCCGCCTCAGCCTGACCAGGACGGCCGGCCCCGGCCATCGCTGGAACAACGCGGTCCGACGCCGACCGGCGCAACCACCAGCGGACCGCGAGCGTGGTACGCTGCGAGTCACGATGCGGCGACCACGAGTCTAGCACGGACGACCCGCGCGGCTCGTTGTTTGCGCCCGGCCGCCAGGCTGGGGCTGACCGAGCATCGCCCGCGGGAAGTCGGTTCGAGCGAATTGGAGGGTCCATGACTGGATATCGCCGCGTGCGGCCACTCGTCGCCCGGATCGCTGCCGCCGCCGTCCTGATGCTGCTGGCACTGGCGCCGCTTGCCCCGGAGGCGGGAGGAGCAAAGGGGGGCAAGGTTCCCGCCGGGGAGTTCCGGCTGCTCGAGCCGATCTCCAAGTCGCTCGGGGCCAGTTCCTGGCTCATGACGCAGCGCTACGACCCTCGCTTCTGGAATGTGCCGGGGGTGAGCGGGCGGACCAACGCGGACATGGCGGCATATGGGGCCGTTCCCCAGGGTTCGGTGCGGAGTGGAGGCGCGTTCGCTCCGGCGGTGCCGTTCCGGTCGGCCGCGCCCGCGTTCAGCCGAAACCTGATCGTGACGAGGCAGTTGGGGTTGTTCCCGCTCCAGACGGAACCGCACATGGCGGCCAATCCCGAGGACCCCGAGCACCTCGTGCTCGGCGTGATCGACTACAACTTCCCCTCGATGTCGACGTACACGAGTTTCGACGGCGGGGAAACCTGGGACGGTCCGAACCAGGTCCGCTACTTCCGGGAAGACCTGACCGCGGCGGGCGACCCGGTGATCGGGTTCGACCGGGACGGCAACGTCTATGTGGTGTTCATCTCGCTCGGGGTGAAGGATTACCAACTGGGAGCGCTGGCATCCTCCTCCGAAATCAGCAGCATCGGGATCGCGCGATCGACCGACGACGGGCTGAGTTGGGAGGACGCGGTTTCGACCGCGAGGAGCAGGATCGAAACGACCTCAGACGTGGACGCCAGTGGACGGGAGCGCGGCGAAATCGCGATCGACTTCCTCGACAAGCCGTGGATCACGATCGGGCCAAACCCGAAGGACCCGTCAAAGGACAACATCTATGTGGTGTACACGGAATTCAAGACCCGGTACACCGCGATCTACGCCGACGAGGTGCCGTTCCTGACCAGCCCGCTGACCGAAACCACTATCAAGATGGTGCGATCGGAGGACCAGGGCGCGACGTGGAGCGATCCGGTGCCGGTCAGTCCGACGGTGTTCCAGGCGGAAAACTTCAGCGAAGGCGAGGGCGAGGGACTGTCGGCGAGCGGCGTGTTCGAAGCGCAGGCCGAGGCGGAGGATCCCGGGCTCGACTCCAACCAGACGGTGCAGGGACCGCAGCCGGCAGTGCTGCCGGATGGCACCGTGGTTGTCGCCTACCTCGACACCACGCTCGATGGCGTCCAGAACGGTCTGTACACGATCCAGGTGGCGAAGTCCGCCGACGGCGGGAGGACATTCGAGCAACCGACGCAGGCGGGAGTGCTCCGGGAAATCAAGTTCCGTCCGCGCAACTCGTCGTTCCGCTGGTGGGGAGCGGCGTTTCCGCAGTTGACCGCGGGACCGAACGGCGAACTCTACATCCTGACGACGGCCGGCCCGCCGGACCGGCCGACCGACGACGGGGACATCTACCTGCTCCGCTCGCTCGACGGAGGAACGACCTGGGAGGCGCCGCAGCGGCTGAACCAGGACGACACCGACCGCATCCAGTTCTTCCCGGCGATCGACGTTGCCCCCAACGGGGTGGTCCATGCGATGTGGGCGGACATGCGGGACGATCCGGACGAGGTCCGGTACCACATCTACTACTCGCGGTCGCAGGATCAGGGGGCGACCTGGGGGTTCAGCAACCCGGACCTCGGAATCGACACGCCGGACACGCGGGTGACGGACTTCGCCTCGAACTCGCTGCGGGGATTCCCGGGCGGGCGGTTTCTCGGCGACTACTTCGCGCTTTCGGCGACCGACGAGGACGTCTACATGGTGTGGGCCGACACGCGGCTCGGCGAGTACGGCGGCCCGAACCAGCAGATCGGCTTCGCGCGGCAGACGGCGATGGAACCGCCGAGCATCTTCCTCAACCCGCCGAGCGGCGACGCCGGGCGCGACGTGGACATCCAGGGGTTCGGGTTCCAGCCTGACTCCGACATCGCGATCGACGTCGGCGGCATCACCATCACCAATCTGCGGTCGAACGCGAAGGGCGAGTTCCAGACGAGCGTCTACATGCCGGTGACGGGCGAAGGACCGCGCGACGTGACGGCCTTCGACGAGACGGGCAACGTGGCGACCGCGTCGTTCTACACGGAGTTCGGCTTCGACACCATCGCCCGCCAGCTCGAGGAATTGAACCGGCAGGCCGCCGAGGACACGCTCGCGCCGGCTGCGACGCCGGTATCGGAAACGCCCTGACGCCGCACCGGAGGTTGGCATGGCCGTCCGCGATCTCGTCGATCTGCTCAACCGCGCCGCGTCCGGCGACTTCACCCGGCGCCGGCTCATCTCGGGCGCGGCCGGGCTCGGGCTGACCGCCTCACTGGCCGAGCGCCTGGCGGGCGGGCCGCCCGCCGCAGCGGCGGCCGCGCGGGCGCAGGAGAGCACGCCCGCTGCCGGCGGCCGGCCAGGGCCGGCGGCGGACAAACTGCTGTTCTCATCGTTCAATGTCGATCAGGCGCCGCTGGAAATCCAGTCCGGCAAGATGGACCTGTACCTGTTCGGGCTGAAGACGCCAGGGGCACGGGACATCGCCGAGGATCCGCAGGGAGTGCGTCTGGTGCAGGCGCCCGCCTCCACGCTGTCGCTGGTGCTGAATCCAGCGCCGCCGCGTGAGGGTGAACTGAACCCGTTCGCGTTCAGGCCGGTCCGTCAGGCGATGCAGTTCCTGGTGGACCGGCAGTTCATCGCGAACGACATCTACCAGGGGCGGGCGGTCCCGATGCTGTCGCACGTCAGCCCGCTGGACCCGGACGAGGTCACGGTGTTCGAGACGCTGCGGCGGCTGGACTACCGGCACGACCCGGAGCTCGCGAAGGCGATGATCTCCGCGGAGATGGAGGCGAACGGGGCGGCGCTCGAGGGCGGCCTGTGGTCGTTCAACGGGCGTCCGGTGCAGGTCAAGATGGTGATCCGGGTGGAGGATGAGCGGCGGGACATCGGGGACCTGGTGCGCTCCGCCCTGGAGGGCGCGGGGTTCCAGGTGCAGCCGATCTACCAGCCGTTCGGCCCGGCCACGCTGGCGGTGTACGCAAGCGATCCCCTTACCTTCCAGTGGCACGTCTATACCGAGGGCTGGGGCCGGTCGAGCGCGGACCGCTACGACTTCGGAACGATCAACCAGATGGCCGCGCCGTGGCTCGGGAACATGCCGGGGTGGCTGGAGACCGGGTTCTGGCAGTACGAGAACGCGCCGCTCGACGAGATCGGGAAGCAGCTGTACCGGGGCGAGTTCGGGAGCCGCGAGGAGCGGGACGAGCTGTACCGGCAAATGACCGGGATGGCCCTCGACGAGAGCGTGCGGGTGTGGCTGGCGACGGCGCTGCAAAGCTTCCCGGTGCGGGATGAGGTCGAGAACCTGACCGAGGACATCGTCGGCGGCCCGAAGTCGCCGTTCGCGCTGCGGGAGGCAGCGGTGGCGGGTTCGCCGGAGGTGCGGGTCGGGCACCTGTGGGTGTGGACCGACCGCACGACCTGGAATCCGGTCGGCGGGCTCGGGGACGTCTATTCCAGCGACATCTACAAGAACCTGGTGGACGCGCCGATCCTGAGCCATCCCTTCACGGGGTTGCCGCTGGCGTACCGGGCCACCTTCGAGGTGGAAACGGCGGGACCGGAGGGAACGCTGCCGGTGCCGGAAACGGCGGCGCTCTGGGACGCGACGGCGAAGGTCTGGGCGCCGGTCGCCCCGGACACGACGGCCGTGAGCAAGGTCACCTACGACTTCTCGAGGTACTTCCAGGCGCCGTACCACCACGGGCCAGCCATTTCGCCGGCGGACCTGGTGTACTCGGTGGCGCAGGCGTTCGAATTGGCCTACGACGAGGAGAAACTCCAGATCGAGACGGCGCTCGGCGTGACGGCACGGCCATTCCTGGAGACGGTCAAGGGGTTCGAACTGCTGGAGGACGACCGGTTCACGGTGTATGTGGACTTCTGGCACTTCGAACCGGACTACATCGCCTCGTATGCGACGGTCGGCGGCGTGGGCACGCCGTGGGAACTGCTGGCGGCGATGGACGACGTGGTGTTCGGGCAGCGGCGGGCGGCCTACTCGGACACGGCGGCGGCGCGGTTCAGCGTGCCATGGCTCAGCCTGGTGACGGAATCCGACGCGCGGCTGGTGGACCGCACCCTGCGGGACTACGAGAAGGACCAGTACGTGCCTGCCGGGGTGTTCGAGATCGGCGGGCGGCAACTGGTGACGGCGGACGAGGCGGCGGAGCGCTACGCGGCCGCGCAGGCGTGGTTCGACCAGTACAACATGCTGGTGATCTCGAATGGGCCGTTTTTCCTGGCCCGGTACGACCCGCCAGCCCAGTTCGCGGAACTGCAGGCGTTCCGGGCCGAGGGCTACCCCTTCTCCGCCGGGGAATGGGTGTTCGGCGCGGCACCCTCGCTGGACCTTACCGCCGAGACGCCAGCCGCGGCGATGCTGGGCGACGCGGTGTCGGTGCCGGTGACGGTTGCGGGTCCGGGAGCGCTGTCGGTGCAGTATGCACTGGTGGATCCCGCCGCAACGGACCCGGAGGCGAGGGTGCTGGCCTCAGGCGCGGCTTCCGGGAGCGGGGGGGCGTTCACGGTGGAGATCGGGCCGGAGATCACCGGGGCGATGTTTCCCGGGGTGTACCACCTGTACCTGCTCGGGGCGAGCGACGAACTCGCCCGGGTGGCGGAAAGCAGGTTCGACCTCGAGATCGGCGTCTAGGGGCGCTGGCGTGGCAGCCGTGCGACAGCTCGCGCTGCGCGCCGTGTCGCTGGCGGGCGTGCTGCTTGCGGTGCTGGTGCTGCTGGTGCTCTCGCTGGGAGCGACGGGCTACAGTGACGATCTGCTGACGGCGCAGGTGAGCGAGGACATGCGGGCGATGCGGCAGTCGCTGTCGCAGACGATCCGCGATCCGGCCGAACTGGAGCGGACGCTGGAAGCCCGCCGGGCCGAACTCGAGCAGTTCTACGGGCTGGACGATCCGTGGTACGTGCGGCTGCCGCCAACGGTGCTGCGGGTGCTGAAACTGGACCTCGGGGAAGCGCGGTCGCTGCGGAGCGCTGACGGCAGCCGCGAGGTGGGCGCAATCGTGCTCGAGCGGCTTCCATACACGGTGCTGTTGCTGACGACCTCGTCGGTGATCACGGCGGCAATCGGGCTGGCGGTCGGGGTGCGGATGGCGACCAGGGTGGGGTCGCTGCCGGACCGCGCGCTGGCGTTCATCGCGGCGATTTCCTTCGCGATCCCGGCGTGGTGGCTGGGGATCCTGTTCATCGTGGTGTTCGCGTTCCGGTTGGGGTGGTTTCCATCGGGCGGGATGTACTCGACGCCGCCGCCGGATGGAGGCTGGGAGCGCTGGGCCGACCTCGGGCGGCACGCGATCCTGCCGATCCTGACGCTGGTGGTGGTGAGCGTGGGGCCGTACATCTACACGGTGCGAACGATGACGGTCTCGGTGGCGCAGGAGGACCACGTGCTGCTGGCCCGGGCAAAGGGGCTGCCGGAGGGCAGGATCACGTCGCGGCACATCCTGCGGGTGGCCGCGCCGCCGATCGTGACCGGACTGGTGCTGGGAATCGCAGGATCGCTGTCGGGGTCCATCCTGGTGGAGACGATTTTCAACTGGCAGGGCATGGGGCGGCTCTATTTCGACGCGATCGGCGCCCTGGACGAGGGGGTGATCGTCGCGCTGACGTTCATTTTCACGCTGCTGTACGTGGTGCTGCGGTTCCTGCTTGACATCCTCTACGTGCTGCTCGACCCGCGAGTGAGGCTGTCGACGTGAGCGGACTCGAGGATGCGCCGCCGGCGATCGGGCCGGAGCCCGCGATGCAGCCGGGGCCGATGCTGCCGCTGGAGGAAACCGCCCCGGTCCTCGACGGCGAGGAACGGTCGGCATCGGGCGAGGCTTGGCGGCTGCTGCGGTCGAGTTGGGCGGGACGGATCGGGCTGATGATGTTCCTGGCGATGGCGCTGCTTTCGCTGTGGGTAGCCGTGACCTACCCGCGCGACTTCGGGCGTGACGTGTGGTCGAACCCGGCGGTGTGGGCGGACAACCCGAAGAACGCGCCGCCGGCGTGGACCGCGCGATTCAGCGGCGGGGCTGCTCCGTCGGCCGCGACGCTGGATGAGCCGACCGAGACGCGGGACCTGCCGGCGGGCGTGGCACGGACCTACGACTTCCCGGTGAGCGCCGGGGAGCGGCCGCCATCGGCGCTCTCGCTGACGTTCTCGGGGGTCGAGTATTCCGGCCGGCCGCCCGCGATCCTGGTGTCGCTGCTGCGGCCGGATGGCGGGGAGGTGCGGCTGGCGGCGGTGCAGGTTCCGGCGCCGCGGCCGGGGGAGACCGCTCCCTTCTCGCGCTGGAAGGAGGAGCCGCTGCGCGCGCCGCTGACGGCAAGCGACACCCTGCGGCAGAACCTGGACCGCTTCTGGGGGGCGCAGTTCCCCGGCGCTGCGCGGCCCGCGGAGGGGGTGGAGACGGCGGCGCTGTTCGGCGCGCCCGGCTCCGAGGGCGGCATCGCTCCCCTGCCCGGGGCCTACACGGTCCGGGTGCAGGCGGTGTTCGCCGACCCGCAGGATGCGCTGGGCCCGGTGCGGCTCACGGTCGGCGGGAACGTGTACGGGGTGATGGGCACGGACGGGCTGGGCCGGGATCTCTGGGCCGGGCTGCTGTACGGGTTCCCGGTGGCGCTGCTGATCGCGACCCTGACCTCGATCGCGAGCACGGCGATCGGGGCGACGTTGGGGGTGATCTCGGGGTACCGGGGCGGATGGATCGACGGGGCGATCCAGCGGCTGTCGGATGTGATCTCGAATGTCCCGACGTTGCCGCTGCTGATCTTCCTGGTGGCCGTGCTGGGCCGGCAACTGTGGCTGATCATGCTGGTGCTGGTGGCGTTCTCGTGGCCGGGGCTGACGATCCTGGTGCGGTCGATGGTGCTGCAGATCCGGTCGGGCAGCCTGGTGGACGCGGCCCGGGCGCTGGGGGCGTCGCGCGGGCGAATCATGCGGAAGCATGTGTTCCCGCAGGTTGCGCCGTACATCGTGGCCCAGATGATCTTCTTCGCGCCGGGGGCGATCCTGGCGGAGGCGTCGCTGTCGGTCCTGGGGCTGGGGGATCCGTCGATTCCGACGTGGGGCCAGATGCTGGAGGCGGGGTTCCGGACCGGGGCGCTGTACGTGGGGTACTGGTGGTGGGTGCTGCCGCCGGGGATCCTGATCGTGCTGACGGCGATCGCGTTCATGCTGCTGGCGCTGGCGCTGGAGCCAATCGTGGACCCGCGGCTGCGGCGGCCTTGACCCGGACCAAAATAGAACATATGATCTCCTCCGGACCGGCAACCGGCCGGAGCCTGAGGAGATATCTACGGAGACGCGCCATGCAACCGCCGACGCTCGCCGCCAGGGCGATACCCGCGCCGAGCCAGGTCGAAACGACGGCCATCGAGGAGACGATCCGCTACCTGCGACGGGTCGGGGCCCAGGTGGGAACGCTGATGCTGGTCGCCGGCGGCGCGGAGGAGCAGGCAATCATGGACACGCTGCGCGGCGGGTCGCTGAGTTGCGCCTCATTCTGCGAGCAGATGCTGGAACTCGGCCAGATGCAGCAGCAATTGAACGCCCGCCGCGGGCGGGCGGCGCGGACCTGAGTCAGCCGCCCGCG
>JBJTKE010000170.1:0-4746 GCA_046096285.1 Chloroflexota bacterium | reverse complement strand
GCGCCGCCGCATCCGGTCGGACACGATGCCGAGCGCCGCCCCATAGGCGACATGCCGCGGGATCGACTGGAGAAACGCGGGCAGGTTCCAGTACTCGTCGATCTGCCCGTCCCGGATCGCGGGGTGCCGCTTGCCGACTGCCGTCAGCGGGTACAGCACCACGTTCTCGATGTTGAAGAACAGCGTGCCCTTCCACCACGGGGGACCGGGGATCCTGTCCTCCACCAGCGCGTAGGCCACGCCGAACGCGGCGGAGTTCACGGCGTGCATGACGGTGCCCGCCGCCTTCGCCTGCTCGGGATCCTTGACCAGCGGACGTCCGAGGAAGATGCGGTCGTCCACATTCCGGCCTATCCGGAGATCGAGCAGCATGGTCACGTAGAACGCGACGCCGCCGGCGAGACCGGCGACGATCGCCGCAGGCAGATCGAGTCGCCGCAGGCGCGAGAACATCCAGCCCATCCGTCGCATCTCCCCGCCGAGCGAAACGGGAGGCCAGCCGCGGCGGCTCGCCTCCCGCTCCACCAAACTCGCCGCAACCCTACTGCAGGTAGGCCGCGTCCGCCCAGAGATCGAGCCCGTCGTAGGTGATCCCGAGGTAGCCAGCGTCACGATTGCCGTTCAGCGTGAGCGCAGTTCCGGCAGGGACGACCGCCGCCACGTCGGCTGCCCGGCTGGGACCGCTGCGCAGGTTCAGCGGTTCGGTGGCGATGGCAGCCGCCCCGATCAGGGACTCGTCGAAGGTGGCGCCCTCGGCCACGGCGGCGTCCGCCGGGGCGGCCGCAGCATCCGGGCCTGGAATCGAGACGTAGCGGGAATCCAGCCACCCGGTCACGCCCTGGTAGGACGCTTCGACGTAGCCGTTCGCCGATGTTCCGGTCAGCGTGACCGGGTCGTCCGCCATTACCATCGTGAGCACGCCCGACTCATGATCCGGCTCGGAGCGGAGGTTGATCGTCTCGATCGCCCGCGCCTGATCGTCGGGAGCGGCTGCCTGGGCGGCCTCGATGGTCAGCCCCGCACCGGGGTCCGCCGCGCTGGCGGCGGGGTCGGCCACGTCGACCCATTCCTCCGCAACCCACGCCTCCTGGCCGCCGTAGCTCACCGGCAGGTAGCCGTTCAGCGGCGCGCCGTTCAGCTCGAAGGCAGTGCCCTCGGCCACGATGTCGATCACCGGGAAGTCCCGGCCCGGCCCGGAGCGGACATTGACGTCCGGGTCGTTGGTGACCGCCTTCTTGCGGCCGCCGCTGCGTTCGCGGCCCCCATCGCTGCCGCTCGCGTCGGCCGGCACGGCGACGTCGCCGGTGGCCCCGGGCGCGGGCGCCTGGCCGCACACCACCCCGACGCGATCCACGGTGCCCCCGAAATCGGTCGTCCAATACCAGCCGTAGGGGGAACCGTCGACCTCGTACCGGCCGATGCCGATGGCCTTGAACGAGGAGCGGAGCATGTTCTCGTTGTGGGCCGGACTCTTCTTCCAGGCGTCGAACGCTTCCTCGGCCGTCTCGGTGCCCGCCACGATGTTCTCGCCGAACGTGGTGCCCCGGTAACCGTGATTGCGGATGTTCTGCTCGACCGTAGTGCCATCGGGCATGGTGTGCTCGAAGTAGCCCTTCGTCGCCATGTCCTGCGAGTGATACTCCGAGGCGTTGCTCAACGACTGGGAGAGCGCCAGCGCACCGAGCCCGTTGTCCGCCCGGTACTGGTTGATCAGTTCCAGGAACTGCATCTCCTCGGCGTCCGCGCAGGCGCCGGTGACCACCGGCGCCGCCAGCGCGGAACCGATGGGCCGCGCCATCCCGACGATCGAGAGCGCAGCCAGTCCCCAGCCGGCGCGCGTCAGCGCGCAGCGGCCCGTCTTGCCGGTCTTCACCGGGCAACCTCCCAAAGTCCCGCCCGCGGGGAAGGGATCGGCGGCGTGAGCCGGGGGACCGCCAGGCGGCGGCCTGCAAGCGCGGGGGAGACATCTCCGGGGACCGGCGCGGGGGTGCCGGCGGAACCGTCCCTTCTCGGCTCCAAAGACGCAGGGACATCCTGCCGCGCCGGAGGAGCGCGCTCAATCCCGGGGCCGGGCGGTTGGTCCCGGTCGAACATTCGCCCGTGACCGATGGGTATGTACGTACACCCTAGAAACGTGTGCGATCATCCGGGAAGGTCCCACGCGATGGCGCGAACGGACGCGCCATCGCACCCGTCCAGCAGGATCGGCGCGAAGCAGGCGCCGAGCGGCTTCAAGGCGGGCAGCAGCGTCAGCCCGGTCAGGTTTTCCACCACCGGCGTGGCCGCGCCCAGCAGGATGCGGTGCACGGCGTCCGCCCCGGACCGGGTGGAGTCGATGTTGGCGGCGTCGATGCCGAACAGCGTCGCCCCGGCGGCCAGCACCGCCCGCGCCAGATTCTCCGATGGCCAGGGGTTCAGGAAGTAGTTGGCCTCCTGCCGGCGCACGTCCCATCCGGTTGCCAGCAGGGCGAACCGGCCGCGCAGCAGGCCTTCCGGCACGGCGTCGAGCACCCCGGCGGGAATCGCCTCGTCCTCGCCGTAGCCGGGCGCCGGAATCACGACCGCCTCGCCGAACCAGCGCTCCGGGCCGTAGCCCTCGATGGTGTGGCCCTCCGGCAGCAGATGCCGCGGGGCGTCCATGTGCGTGCCGACGTGCGATCCGAAGCCGAGGATGGTCACATGCCACGGGCGTGCCGCCTCATGCCGCGTGAAGCGAACCGGCGGATCACCCGGGAAGACCGGGGTGGCGGGCGACAGCGGCATGGTCAGCGCATGGATCGCCACGGCGGTCTCCGGCGACGAGCGGGGGCCGCGCCCGGTCGGCGCGGCCCCCCCCTGCGGTTTACGGCGAAGAACCCGGCTAGCGGGTCAGTTCGTAGGCCATCTCGTCGAACGACGCCACGTAGTGATCGGCGTCCTCAAACGTGTGCGAGACCGAGAGCGTCCACTCTTCCTCGCGGCCGGGGGTCATGAAGATGCCGCGGTTCATGTTCCAGATCCAGGCGAGCGCGGTGAGTTCCCCGTCCTGGTTGGCCATGAACGAGGCGTAGTCCCGGATCTTTTCCCGGGAGAAGGTGACCGTGCCCTTGGAGGAGATGCCCACGGTGTAGCCTGGCAGGTTGTACCGGCGCAGCACGTCCTCGCAGCCGGTCATCAGGCGGGCGTTGAGGGCGTCGAGGTGGCGATAGGCGTCCGGGGTCATCACCTGCTCGAGGCTGGCGCGTGCCGCCGCCATCGAAAGCGGATTCCCGTTGTAGGTCCCCACCTGGTAGACCTTGCCGGTGCGGACCGGTTCCATCACCTCGAACGAGCCGCCGATGGCGCCTGCCGGCAGGCCGCCGCCGATGGCCTTGGCCAGCGTCACCATGTCCGGTTTGACGCCGAACTTCTCGGTGGCGCCGCCCGCCGCCACGCACAGGCCGGTCTTGACCTCGTCGAAGATGAGCACGATGCCGTATTTCTTCGTGATCGCCCGCACGGACTCGAGATAGCCCGGTTCCGGCAGCACCACGCCGAGGTTCATCATCGCCGCTTCCATGATCACGCAGGCCGGCGCCCGGTCCTCGTCGATCAGGCGGCGGATGCGCCGCTCCATGGCCTCCGCATCGTTGAACGGCACCGGGATGGTCATGTCCGAGACCACCTTCGGGATGCCCGCGCCGTAGGGGAGGGAGGCGTAGTTGTCCGGGTCGCCGATCTTGCTGAACGGCACCCCGATCGAGACCATCACGTAGTCGTGATGCCCGTGGTAGCTCCCGAAGATCTTCATGATGGTGTCGCGCCCGGTCGCAGCGCGGGCGATCCGGATGGCGTCCATCGTCGCCTCGGACCCGGAGTTGACGAAGCGCCACTGGGGAAGTCCGAAGCGCTCGGCGAGGCCCTCGGAGACGACGACGGTGTCCTCGGTCGCTGCGGCGAAGTGGGTGCCCCGGGCGACCTGGCGCTGCACCGCCTCCACGATCGCCGGGTGGGCGTGGCCCTGCACCATCGAGCCGAAGCCGTTGTGGTAGTCGATGTACTCGTTGCCGTCGATGTCCCAAACCCGCGAACCGCGACCCTCCTCGAGGTAGATCGGCCATGGATCGCGGACCTGGTACGACGAGGGCACCCCGTTGACCATCGCCTTGCGCGCGCGCTCGTACATCCCTCCGGACTTCGTGGTCCGTTCCGCGAAGCGCCGCTCCTCGCGCTCCGTGAGGTGCCTGATGCGGGAACGGTCAAGGGTGACGGCCTGCTCGGTAAACATACGCTCCAACTCCTGTCCTTCGCCCAGCCCACCTGGCTCGGGTGCTCCTTACCGGGCCATTCTGCACCAGCGAGGCCCGATTTGTTAAGTTCCCCGGGCTGCGCGGCCTCGTCGTCGGCTACCCCGCTCATGGGCGCGCAATACGTATTGGCTGGGCAACCGCTTGTGCGCCACCGCGGCTGCCGCGGGGTCCCGGCCCGCCGCGCCGCCCTTGATATACTGCCGGACGGCGCGGCCATGATGCCGGGTTCGCTCCTGACGGGAAGGGATAGCCAATGGAACTCTCGGGCGATCACTCGTTCAACGCACCCCGCGACCGGGTGTGGACGTTCATGCTCGACCCCGAGGTGCTGCGCCAGTGCCTCCCCGGCTGCGAGAAACTCGACGAGATCGGGCCGGACGAGTACGAAGCGACGATGAAGATCGGCATCGGCGCCATCCGCGGCACCTACCAGGGCCGGGTCAAGATCAGCGACAAGGTCGAGCCCTCCTCCTACACC
>JBJTKE010000169.1:0-1323 GCA_046096285.1 Chloroflexota bacterium | reverse complement strand
CGGCATACTCGGGATGCTCCCGCTTCAGCACGTCCAGCAGCATCGAGGCAAACCCGAACACCGCGTTCACCTGCTCGCCCTTGCTGGTGGTGATGCTCGCCGGCACCGCGTGGTACGCCCGGAAAATCAGGCCGTAGCCATCCACCAGCAGCAGGGTCGGCCTGGTGCCGGTCGCGTCCTGTGTCGCCTCGCTCGCCATCGCCCGCCGCCTCCTGATCGTGAATCGCCTTGTTCAGGTAAGAGGGTACAGGAGGGGCGGCGGTCGCGTTCGTTCGCAGGCGGCCCATCGGATGGAATCCGGCCCCGCCGCCGCCGTGACCGGCCGCCGAAACCCTATACTTGCGGCTCCGGCGCGCTGCCGGGCCGTTTCGCCGGAGTTTCGCCGCCAAATGGACCCCCACACCGTTCAACGGGTCGCGCGCGTTGCCTGCGAGAACGTGGAGCGCGTCATCGTCGGCAAGCGCCAGGAGGTGCTGCTGACGCTGGTGGCGCTGCTCTGCCGCGGCCACGTCCTGCTGGAAGACGTTCCCGGCGTCGGCAAGACGGTCATGGCAAAGGCCATTGCCCGCACCCTCGGCGCGGATTTCAAGCGCATCCAGTTCACCCCGGACCTGCTGCCGAGCGACGTCACCGGCGTCAACGTCTTCAACCAGCAGACCGGCCGGTTCGAGTTCCGGCCCGGCCCCATCGTCGCCCAACTCGTCCTTGCCGACGAGATCAACCGCGCCACCCCGAAGACCCAGGCCGCGCTGCTGGAGGCGATGGAGGAGGGTCAGGTCACGGTCGATGGCGTCACCCACCGGCTGCCGGTCCCGTTCATCGTGATGGCCACCGAAAACCCGATCGAGTACGAGGGCACCTTTCCCCTTCCCGAGGCGCAGCTCGACCGGTTCCTCGTCCGCCTCAGCCTCGGCTACCCGGGACGCGCCAACGAACTCGAACTGCTCGACCGGCAGCACCGCGCCCATCCGCTCGAGGCCCTCGGCCAGGCGATCACCGTCGAGGATCTGCTCGCGGCCCAGGCGGCGGTCCGCGAGGTTCACGTCGCGCAACCCGTCCGCGAGTACATCGTCTCGCTGGCCGAGGCCACCCGCTCCCACGAGGAGGTCTACCTCGGGGCGAGTCCGCGCGGCAGTCTCGCCCTCTACAACACCGCCCGGGCCTGGGCGGCCATCAGCGGCCGCGACTACGTCGTGCCCGACGACGTGAAAGCCCTCGCCGAGCCCACCCTCGCCCATCGCGTCATCGTCAATCCGTCGGCCCGCGTCAAGAACGTCGACAGCCGCGTCGTGGTCGCCGACATCCTCGCCCGCACCCCCGTGC